>JBNJLU010000023.1:0-10770 GCA_050591185.1 Candidatus Nitrosocosmicus sp. | reverse complement strand
AAACCCCCTGTTTTCTCTGTACGTAAAAATCCATACTCAGATGATAATATTATCAATATCTCCTTTTTAGCAGATTTGTTTAATTCTGAAACAAATTTAATTGATTTTTTTGGATTTAGCATTATCTTGACATTAATGTATCGCCCTTCTTCAATATCCCTTATTCTATCCTTTGAATCAATTCCTGTTTTCCAAAGTTCTTTGAATATTTCGGTATAATGATTAAGGTATAGTGAATCATTACTTGTCAAAAGACTGGAAACTCTTATCCCTTTTTCCATCTTCTCAATGGTGGAATTTAACATCTTATCGCTTAATGCAAAACTCAAAAGTGGTTCACTGTTTACATGATGTATCCTTACTCCTTCTTTCAAAAAAACTTTTACCAGTTCAATATCTTTCTTATTGCTAATTGATACAATCCATCTGATACCTTTGTGCTTTTTATCTCTATGTCTTTTTAATACATCTTTATACACTTCAAAGAATCTGTTATAGATTAACTGCATTCCACCTATTGTAGAACAAATACTCATGTCATTGGAGTTTTTAGCTAGCTCTATGATTTTTTTGGATATTTCCTTATCGTCTTCTAATATCCCTGTTTTGATTGGCTCTGTTCCTTCCTCGATTTCTGTAATTTTTAGTTCCGCAGGTGTTGCTATACTCCATAAATTCTCAAAGAAATATTTATGCTGCTCAATTATGGCCTTGGCATTGCTATAAATAGTCTGAGTCACAGGTTTTGCTTCTCCTTCTAATTGTGCAGTGGCAACATACTCTGTCTCACTTACTGCCATATTGCCTTTGACTGCCGGAGTGTGCCTAAGCTCGACATACTGCATCAGCTCTTTGCAAAAATTGATGTTGTCTTTTGTAATTTCCGTAATGAATCTAATTTTAACACCTCGTCTTTTGAAATCAATATATCCATTTTTTATTTGTTTGACACCTATTGAAAAAGATGGAGAAAGATAGTCACCACAAACATCTGCATTGTTTTTAACATTGTACATGGCCTGAGTAATTCCATCCATAGCTGCCTTTTCTCCATACCGAATCTCTGTTTTTTCTTTTGACTTTGGTTGTTTTGATGAAAATATTATTGGGATTTTATCAACACCTGATGGTGAATCCAAATGATCAGATGATGATGATGATGATAAAAATACTTGAGAATCAACTTCATTTTCATTATCATGGGTATCATTCGACAAGATTTTAAATACATTTGATATGATTAGTCAGATTAAAAAACTTTCAAGATGGCTTAACATTATAAATTATAAAAAAAAACAAAAATATTTTCGAGTTGACTTCACCAAAAAACTATCTCTAAAATGATTTTTTGTGTAAACTTTAACTGTTTTATCATGTTTAGAGTCAATTAGTTTTTTTCTCTTTACTACAATATTTTATATCATGTCGTTTGATAAAAAAATATAAACATTATGACAATGGCCTTTCTGTTGCTCCTATGCTAGTTAAGAACAAAATTAATTAGTTATGCTATCTATATGAGAATAAATTAATGGGTTTGAGTGCAAGAGGCGACATCATTGCCATACAGGATCCATTCGCATTAGTGATTTGTGAAAAACCTGCTGCTGCACAAAAAATAGCACAGGCTCTAGGGACCTCTAGTTTAAAAAAAGTATCTACACATGAGATGGGTGATAATAAAAAAACAGCAACAACAAGGGTATCATCACCTTTTTTCTATGCAACCGATAAAAAAGGTCAACACTTTGTTATATGTTATGCGTTGGGTCATTTGTATGGGTTAATTGATGCAGTGGGTAATCGTAGATTATATCCTGTATTTGATATAAAATGGATGCCGCTTTCAAAAAAAAACAAGGGAACCAATTTCAGTGCATTGTCGGAAAAGATTGAAAAAATAATAAAAACAATATCCATTTTGTCCAAAAGAGCTTCAATCTTCATTCATGCCTGTGATTATGACCCGGAAGGTGAGGTAATCGGCTACAATATTTTAGAATATGCGTGCAATAAAAAATATGAAAAGTCATTGAGGGCAAAGTTTTCAACTCTCACAGACGATGAAATACGAAACTCTTTTGACAACTTGTTAAAACCAATTACACGCTTAGCTGATGCAGGTAAATCTCGTCACATGGTTGATTTTATTTATGGAGTTAATCTCTCTAGGGCACTTACACAGTCTTTAAAGAACAGTAACGGTGATAGGATATACCATAACTTAACAATGGGTAGGGTGCAGGGTCCAACTCTTGCTTTCGTAGTCGATAAAGAACTTGAGATAAGAAGCCATGTTCCCGTGCCGTATTGGACGATAGCGGGTAAATTTGAAAAGGATGAAAACATAATTGATGCATATTACTATCCACAAAAACTAGACTCCTTATCTAAAGCTACTGTGGTAGTTGATGCTTGCAAAAACCAAGATGGTGTGATTTCTGAAATCAAAGTTCAAAAGATTGTGCTTAGACCTCCTTATCCTTTCAGTATAGGGGATCTTCAGAGGGAAGCCTATAGAATATTCAAATTCTCTCCAAGTTATACTCTATCTATTGCTGAGAAACTGTATCTCTCTGCAATGATTTCTTATCCGAGGACTTCTAGCCAAAAGCTTCCAAGCTCTATTAATTATAGTAAAATTATTTCGGATCTTTCAAGGATTAATTTTCCTTCTTATTTTACCGGCAATAGTAACGGAAATAGCTATAATAATTATTCTTATGGGGATATGGCTAAGAGACTGCTGTCAAAAGAACATCTTTCTGCAAATGAAGGTAGCAAAAGTGATCCTGCACATCCAGCAATTTATCCAACAGGGCAAAGACCAAAGGGTAAACTTGAAGATGTGGAATATAAATTGTTTGATTTGATAGCAAAAAGATTTTTTGCAACTTTTGGGGAGCCTTCCATAATCCAACAAACGATAATTGCCATTTTGGTTAAAGGTAGTTATATTTTCAAAGCTGAAGGAAAAAGCATATTGCATGAGGGATGGATGTATTTTTACAAACCATATGCTACTACTTCTAATTTTGAAATGCCATATTTTCTATCAATGCTGCATAAGGGGGACACATTGAAGAATGTTGATGTAATCCTAACAGAAAAGATAACCCAACCTCCAGCAAGATTCAATCCGTCTAGTCTGCTTGAGAAGATGGAAAAAGAAAAAATCGGCACTAAAGCCACGAGATCCGAGATTATTAATACGCTTTTTAAAAGAAATTACATAACTAATAGTGTTGTCCCTCCTAAGGAAAAAGAAACAAATGATTTGATATTGAGCGCTGGAATTAAGCCAACAGATCTTGGATTTGAGGTAATACGGTCTATGCGTAAATACATACCAAACATAGTCTCCATAGATCTTACTAGATCTATGGAGGAACAGTTAGATAAGATTGAATCAGGAGAAATCAAAAGTGAGTTTGTTCTAAATCATGCAAAAAATAAATTAAAAGAGGCAATGGTTATTCTCAAGGAAAACCAAAAGGAAATAGGCACACAAATAACAAGTGCGGTAAAAACAACCAATGCGGTAAAAACAACCAATGTGGTGGTAACAGCTAAGAATAAACCACTGGTTACACTAGGCACCTGCCCTTCCTGTAAGAGAGGAAACCTAGTTGTTAAAAAATCAAACAAAACAAAAAAAAGATTTGCTGGATGCTCTCTGTACTCATCTGATAACTGCTCTGCAATTGCCCCACTGCCACAAAAAGGAACAATAAAAAGCACTGCTAAAACCTGTACCATGTGTAGATGGCCAATCGTCCAGTCAAAATATTCTCGCCATGAAAAATATCCGTGGCAATTTTGCATAAATATGCATTGCCCATCAAAAGCCAATAATAAAAATAATTTTAAAGATGCCTTTTCAAAACAATGTTAACCGTCTTGTTTCAGCAGTAAGGTGATGTCTCTTTAGTCTAAAGAGTATAAATGAAACCTGTACAAAGGGACTTTTAGTGTTGGATTTCTATATTTAATCACTCTGTATCCTCTAAATGTAAAATTACACTTTTTCTTGAATCTTGAGATACGGGGTTGTAGGGATCTATTCTTTATTTCAGACTATTTCCAGCCTTTTTTAAAGTCTTAGACGAGAAAATGCGTGTTTTTACCCATGTGATTTCTTTCAGTATTATTTATAATTGAAGGGGACTTTTTGTAAAAAATAAATGGAGTAATGACAAGGCATTTAGTTTTAATCCGCTTAATCCATCATTTGCTACCATGGTTGGAATGGTAATTTGATTGTTCTTTTGCCTTGTATTTTGCATATATGTTATAATCTAACTTGCAAGGAGTATTTACAACAGAGAGACAGGGTGAAATATGTCTATGTGAATGGATTCAAACAAGAATGGTGAATTTGTCTTTTTTTTGTCATGTTTTACAAGTAAATGGGAATATGTATGGATGGGCGTCTAATCTGTATATTAAACGGATGCTATTATTCCAAAGATAACTCTTTTAGCGTGATGGATATAGAAAATGTAATCTGTCTGATACGGCTTAAATCAACTAGCTGACCCTTTCTAATTTCTGTCCCAAAAGAACATCAGAGTATGCAAATTTGTTATTTAATATTGCATCTGTATACTTTGAAAAAACAGAGCCATCAATACAGGAGCCATGCATGGGAAATATCATTTTCGGAGATAAACTTTCAAGCCTTTTAGATGTTTGTCTTACTGGCCCTTCACTAGCAAATATTCCGGCACCTCTATAGAGAGCAAGCATCTTGTCTGATAGGTCTTCTTCAATAACGGGTTTATTATTGCCCGGCTGAATAAACAAGTCGGAAGGGAAAAGTGACTTTGTTGTTTCCTCAAAAATCATCATACTGTCCCAATGATGGACATGAGGAGTCATGATGAATTTGAAGATCCTTTTGCCTGTTTTTAGAGTTTCATTATCCCAAAATGAAATATGGTCAACAGGGATATTGTACCACCCTGTTAAATTTAATTTGGAGCTTAAATCACTGCATACCAATCTGGCATCCGCCGAGTCAAGAAAGGCCATTCCTCCCCATTCATCGCTTTCAAAGTGTAAGAATGCAACATAAGTTAATTTTTGCAATGGAATAACCTCTTTTACTTTTTCCTCTATTTTCTTGTACATTCCAAAGGGGCCTGTGTGAATAAGCGTAGGTTGCTCATCATCAATTAGAAATTGGTTGAAAGTGATGCCGAATGCATCGTCAAATCCTGATATTCTATAAATTCCATTACCTATTTCGGAAATTTCAACACCTCCATGTTCTGAAAATTTGTTTTTTCCAATTTCTCTCATAATTTATTTGTTTTTTTCTTTTAATTAAACAAATCGATATTACTTGTAACGCATTTTAAATTGTCTCTTGCTCATACCGATACATTATATCAGATCCTATCGGTTCTGATCATCTTCTTCCATAACCCATTATATTAGCAAATGACAATTCAAATTTAATAATATGTGTTATAGTTAAAAAATAGTTTGAAAATAATGCACAAATGTTAATTTAGTGTGCTGGATGTTATAATATGTTTGGTAAAATTGATGTTGTATTTTATTTTTTTATATGATAAATTGATAAATATCATGAAATATTATATAGCATGAACATATTTGGTAAAATGGAGTTATATTGTTACTTGTGATAAATGTGGATATATATCCACAGAAAAGATGTCTGAAGCAAAAGCAAAAGATCTTTTGCATGCCCATGTAGGCGGTCAACAGAACTGTACTACTGGACACATCAAACTGATGAAAGTACGGGCTTAGGCTACTTTCATATGTCCTACGCTTTTATATAGTATCCTCACACATTCAGAATATGTTCTGTATTTGAATTTAACTTCTTGTACATCTTTATCTTCGCTTAATTGTTCTTTGGATGTATCAATTTGATATTTTCTACCAATATCGTCTAATATTGTATTTATGGTAGAGTTATTGTATGATTCAACGATTAGGCGGTTCATAATATCCTATACATGTTCTAGTATTTATTTAACTACCTTTATTTTTATGCATCTTACAAAAATAAGATTCCCACCTACATATTTCGGTATATATTTTTTTGCTCTCAGACAAAATTGACGTGAAAATTTTTTATGTATCAATTAACTTTCTGGTGTTATTTTTATTGTTTTCACTCTGTTTTGAGAAATTTGATGATAGATAGGAAGTCATACAAATCTGCCCTGTATATCCAAAAAATATTCCTAACTATATCGAGTTATTCTCGCATTTCCAAGTGGGATAACGTCTTATCTATTGTTGCTAAAAATGAATGTTGAAATTAAGTTTTGGCGTTTTTGTTTTTGTTTTTTCTAAATAAAGTTATTTATGTCTATGTCTTCTATACCTGGGATTTTTGCTATTTCAAATCTCTCTCTATCTTTTAACAAAGATATGGTTGCATCTATGCCTAATTTTGTGGTCAACAGGTTATTTTGATCACTGGACGGGTCTAAACTAGATCCCTTTACATTGGTTATTATCAAAATATCTTTATCGGCTTGTGCCCTGGTTGAAACAGCGTACTCTACCTGTACGGGATCTTCTGGATTTATATCATCATCAACAACTATTGCCGTTTTCAAAGACGGGTGGGCAGAAAATGCGGTAAGAATCGCATTTTTGGGCTCTCCTTCTAATCTTTTTTTAATTTGAATTACTGCATTAAGCCAATTACTTCCACCGTCTGTCAGATGGACCGATTTTGTTGTGGGAACCGTATTTTTCACATAGCCATATATCTTTGATTCAATAGGCAGTCCCATCAGTAGCCTATGCTCTGTATACCCGGGCAAAATGTCATAATACAGTGGATCGTCTCTGTACCATATTTTATTAATTTCAAAAATTGGTTGTTTTCTTTTATGGTCATATGTCCTTAACATTTCAACCATCCACTCTTCAGAATATTTGTCATAGAGTATTCTGCCCTCCAACACTATTTCGCTATGTCTTGGTATCATTAAGTTTGAGAATTGATTTTTTGTTAATTCCAAATGCCCATCCAATAAATAATTTGCTATTGAAATCTCATCGATACCATATGCAGCTTGGTACGCTGCAGCTAAATTTAATGCGGGATGAACACCTATAACCACATTTATTTTCAAATCTTCTTTATGTTCCTTTGAATAGGAAAAACATTTATGAAGGTGCCTTCCTTCTACCATTCTTATCGCCATTTCTTTGTCGTTTAGTAATAGCATACGGTGGGTGGATGAGTTTTGACTTTTTGATTCTTCGTCTTTCACATAGATGATGGATGATGTTATAAACGGGCCTGCGTCCTTTTCAAAATGGGTTACGATTGGAAGATCAAATAAATTATTTGAGTTGTTCTTATAGAATGGAGCGTCAGGAGATATTTGAATCGGGTAGTTTTCTTTGTTTATGTTGGCAAAATTGGAAAAATCTATTTTGCTGTTTCCGCCATTTGTTTTAAAACCGTAAAAGAATCGGTTTCTTGTACCTAGGATATTTGAAACAACTTTGAATTTTGAATCTTCTATGTTGGTAAATAAGACTGCTTCTTTTTTATCGAGTTTGCCTACTATTGCTGCCAGCTGAAACTTTTTAGTCACTTTTTTATCTATAATTAATAGCTCATTGTTGTCCTGTAAAATGGACAGAAATTGTCTGAGACTGTGCTCTTTTGCATTTTTGTCATTGTTATATTTGTAGATTGTTTTTCCTTTTTCATTTGTTTTTTGCTTGTCTTTGTTAACCTCGATGCTCATCCTTATTGCCCTCTATTGATTTTAATATTTTATCGTTAATTGTCTTCATATCGTCAATTTGTAGTTTGTTTTTTGTAAAGAGTGACATAATGCAAATTCCGTTTATCATCAATGAAATTCTTCTTGACAAAGTATCTATAAATAATTGATCATATTTATCTTGTATTACTTTAGCCGTATTTGTGTGATTTGATGTAGTCAAAGAGACTGAAATGGATTTTATTCTTAATTGGTCTTCGGAAATTGAAATAAAGTATCCATTTTCAAATTTTAATATGCTAAGCAAAAACATCCTTTTTGAAATATTTGATGTTATTTCAAACTGCTCAATCATCGGTGTATTTGATTTGATGGGTTGATATCTATATTTATATTGTTATAGGGAATCATTTCTTTAAATCTATATATATTTTTTTAACAAAAATGTTGTTAATGGAATCCTTAAAAATTGATGATACTACATACAAAAGGTTGAATTCTTTATTAATTGACTATATTGATTTAAAAAAACAAGATCTGGATATGAATGACCTTTTAAATGAATTAATTGATAGTTATCAGGAAACAATTTGGGGCACAATAGGCGCAAACGCTGGTGGGGGTTAAAAAGACCGCTAATTCTTGATTTATAATTATAATTATAATTATAATATGTTGCATAAATACGGTTTTTATTATATTGATGTTGATATTGATGTTGATATTGAATGCTTATTTCCCATATTTCTGATATTCATTTAGGCTATGCTCAATTTAATCTGCAAGAACGTGAGGAAGATCTTTATGAGGTATTTGAAGAATCGGTAGATAAATCTATTCAAGAACACGCCGAAGCAGTAATTTTGGCTGGGGATATTTTCCATAATCCCAAACCAACTGGTTCTGCTGTTATTAAGTTGGCTCGCGAGTTAAAAAAATTAAAGGAAAAGTCTATCCCTGTTTATTTTATACTTGGAGAACACGACATAAGCAGAACTAACGATGTGCCTCTTCCATTCTTGTTCCACAACTTGGGACTAGCAAAAAGACTTAAGCCAGACTCACCAGCCCAGATAAAAGATCTTTTGATATATGGATTCAATAAGCAAAGAAGATCTAACGTCGATAATGGATTACTTGTACCGTTCAAAAAATTGGAAAAAACAATAAAAAGCGATGGGGATCGAAAATCTATAGAAAGCAAAAAAATAAGAAAAATATTGGTTCTACATCAAGGATTAGGTGACTTTAACAAATTTGCCGGGGAGATTTTTGCAAAAGATTTGCCTTTGGGGTTTGACTATTACGCAATGGGCCATTATCATGATCATGTGCAAAAAAATTTTTCTGAAATTGAAAACAGCCTGGTCGCCTACCCTGGATCACTTGACCTAGGCCACAATGAACCCATATCAGAGGTGGAAAAGGGGTTCCTCATCGTTGATCTTTCAAATACCCCTGAAAATGTTACCACACAATGGATAAAGATTGAGAAAAGAAGACTTCAGATGAACCGTTCACTTGATTATGAGGAATTGGATGAATATATAAAATATCTTTTGGATTTATCTGTTAAATATCAAAAAAAACCTATACTTGATTTAAAATTAAAGGGATCAAAGATTGATCCAAAGATATTGTCTGGTGAGCTGTCTAAATTAAATGATTACTTTTTGTATTATACCTGGAATGTGTTTGATAAAGTACCAACATCTGGTTATTCTTATGATTTTGCAAACGATTTTAATATTGATGAGGAGATGTCCAAACTAATTTCAAATACCATGAAATCTGAAGCCTTGACTGGCCTATCGATAGATCTGATTCAGATGATAAATAACGGAGAGCCCAGAGATGACGCTGATATTAATAAAAACAAAAGCAAGAAAATTGTTGATTATCTTTGGAAATATTACGAAAACAACAAAAACAAATATCAGGATAAGGGTGAGGTGAAGATAAAGTGATAAAAAAGCTGCTATTAAACAACTTTTTGTCTCATAAGAACACCCATCTTGAATTTAGTCCCGGTATAACTGTATTTGTGGGTCATAATGGATCTGGAAAAACAAGCATAATTGATTCCATTACATTTGCATTATTTGATGAACACACACGAAAATCCAACAGAAACTTGGTAACCAAGGGCATCGATCAAACGTTGTCTGAGGAGTCGGGCTCTATTGTTGTTATGGATTTTTCTGTTGGCTCCGTTGACTATAAGGTCCAAAGACAAATTAATAGTGTGGGTCATCTTGTATCTGCCAAGTTGGAGCAACTTAAACAAAATGATTCAACCCTGGAGAATAAGAAGAACATACCCATTTATCGGCCAATAATATCTGGCGAAAGAAAACAACTTGGAGAGTCTGTTATAGGTGAAGTCGAATCTATATTGGGAATAAATTATCCAAAATTACAAATTGCTAGTATAATACAACAAGGCGAAATCAACAAGATAATTGATTCTCAGCCAAAAGAGTTTAAAGAATTGCTAAATAACATGATGGGACTAGACAAGCTGGACAAATCCTTTGCATATATGCATTCCATTATAGATGACTTTAGGGGTTTATTGAGGGAAAAAACGGGTGGTTATGATGACAACTATATAAAGACATTGAAAAATAAAACCGAAGAGAACAAAAACAAAATTAAAACATCAAAGATATCGCTTGAGAATGTCTATTCCGACTTATTTGAAAGATCCAATGAAATGTCGGAGATGGAGAAGGAGATAGAAGACCTGGAGCCAAAAATGGGTAAACTCCAAGAAGTAAAAACACTGGAGGCTACCCTATTAAAATACTTGAAGGAAAAGTCCATTTCGTTAAATATCGATATCAAAAAAAACAAGAAGATGCTTTTCGAAGTAAAAAATGCCTTTTCTATTTTGCGAAACAAAGACGAGGTTTCTATAACCCTACAAATTATTCAATGCGAGAAAGAAGAACTGCATAAAAAAATGAATACTATAGAGGGAGAACTGGGAAAACTAGGTGGTTTTACTGAGTGTGCAAAAAAAATACAGATA
>JBNJLU010000022.1:0-10787 GCA_050591185.1 Candidatus Nitrosocosmicus sp. | reverse complement strand
AGAACCACTGCCTCTAACGCTTCGGTATTGAGCGGTGGGGAGCTGCTGTTTTCCGTTGTATTTGCTTTATTGTTTTTTAAAGAAAAGCTAACAAAAATTGGGTACATTGGAATGTCTATAACCGTAATTGGGATAACCCTGATTTCGTTGTCGTCTGAAGATAACGCTCAAAACAGCATATTGAATATCAACCTCAACATTGGTGATGTTTTGATAATTTTGTCTACTGTTTGCTGGGGATTAGACAACAATCTGAGTAAGCTAATATCAAAAAGAACTACAAACACATCCAAAATTATATCCATAAAATCACTGACAGGGGGCATGGTTCTCCTAACCTGTTCTTTTTTGCTTGGATATGAATTAAACCTGGAAATGTCCCAGGTCCCCCATCTTTTGATTCTTGGAATCGGGGGCTTTGGCCTATCTCTGTTCTTTTTTATAGAATCACTAAGAATTATAGGAACGCTAAAAGTTGTTGTAATATTTTCAACCTCAACAGTATTCGGATTGATGTTTTCTGCCATCTTGCTTGACGAAAAAATCGGAACAATGCAAATTATTACAACAGCATTGGTTGTACTGGGACTTTATTATGTGAACAAAGACGAGCTGAGATACCTGAAAAAAAACAACAAAAACAACAAAAATAAGTAGAGTGTATCTATGCACAAAAAACCCCAACAAACTCATAGCCAATTCAGCTCGGAAAAAAGATGGTTAATTTTTTAAAAATCAGATGGATAACCCATCATCATCATCATCATCATCAGAAACTATGCTTATTGCCTGTTAGGCCAATTGCATGTATGCGTGTGTTTGCGTGGTATTGTTGGTTTGTTATGGTATGGGTGAATAAATGCATTTTATTTACACGCCTGATGGAAAGGTTTCTGGGGGCTCCTTGTCATTTTTTATTGGATGCATATGCAACGGAGACCGAGCGTTTGTTTTATCGATAAACAATAGGGTGTCATACCTTGAGGATAGTTTTGTGGGAACGTAATTTCCATACTTTTCATATTTGGGGTTATAAACAACGCCTATTGCCCTTTGACCCATTGGTTTGTCATTTTCAGTATCATCATCGTAATAGTATATGTAGTTGTTTTTTTTCCTCTGGGTTGTTTTGTCCGCAACAAACTTATCCTCATGGTTTTGGTGAGGCGATGAAAAAATTAGTAGTTTGTCTTTGCCTATGTCATCAATACTATTGCTCTTGCATAGGTTATGCAATAACTTATCCCAGCTTCCATCTTTTGCTGGGGGAACATCCATTTTTCCATCTTTTCGCCCCATTGCTTTGATGCAATCACAGAGCCGCTAAAAGTGCCAAAACCAATCAAAACGGTGTTTTTACTTCCTCTCTTTTCCCTCACAAGTTGGCCTAAGTTTTCTTTCCTGATTTGGCCATATCGGTAAACCGTGCATCACCGATGTGTGTGTTGTGTGCCCATACAATTGATTTTGGCTCGGTAACATTGCCGCCGCTACCCCAACCAGTTTCCTTATTCTCATTATGATAATCAATCAGGCGCTCAAGTGTGTTCATCATATGGGTATCCCTTAGGTTCCATGAATTTACATCACCTTTCATCATTGTACGGTAATACTTTTCGGCCTCTTTTGCGGTGATTGCATTTTGCTCGGCGTTAAAATATTCTTCCTCTCTGTTTTGCTGCTCTCTGGCATAATCGTCCTGCTTATTTCTCAAAGAGGCTAAAGTTTCGACAACTTCGTCTTCACAGTTGTCAGGCACAAAAGCCATTGCTTGTGCATACTTTTCTACGTCTTTGTTATATGGCTCAAAACAGTCAAAGGCATAACAGCATTCTTTAACGCGGCCGGGTCCACTCTCTTTAGATACTGTATAATTGCCTCCAGGGATTCCCACAAGCTATAGAGATCCAGCCCATAGAATCCAACCTTGTTTTTCTTTGAATCACCAATAATACCGCTGTTATGAACTTTAATCCATTCTATCAAATCAACCATCTCTTTGTTAGCCCACATCCATGTAGGCCATCTGTTAAAAGAATGAAGAACTTTGTATGCGCTCTGACCGGAACCAGAAAATCCCTTTACGTATCTATTGACCTCAAAGCAATCGGGCCAGTCTCCCTCAACTGCAACAAATGAAAACCCTTTTTCTTTTATAAGGCGTTTTGAGATTTCGCTTCTCCATTTATAAAATTCTGAAGTCCTGTGGGATGATTCTCCCAACAAAACAAATTGGGCGTCACCAACTCTATCCAACAATAATTCGAGATCATGAGATGAATCATTTAACAAAGTATAATTTAAATCGGTCATCTGTGTCTTGCTATCTCTTCTATATTGTTTTATTATGGGAAAAAACTATAAAAAAGGCATCAAAAATTTCCTTTTCTAGAATATGTAATTTCATCATTTGGGTTATGTATTTGGGTTAAACCATGAACATGAGAAATCATCAAAACTTGCAGTAAAGTTTCTTTATTTTACCTATTTGTTGAATAAGGGGAATTAAATTTAATCTATCATGCTCCATTGCTTATGCATGTTCTTTAATCGATTGTCTATTGCAGTTATATTGCAATAGCAGGAATTTGCTTGTAAAAACTTGTCTTCTGCCGATCCCAGATATCCATTTTTGCTGTTTGTATTTGATGTGTCTGCAAAGCATAAAGGTGATTCTGCAATTGCCATGTTGTCAATTACGCCTGATTCGTCTTTGACATCGTCAGCAACACCCTCATCCACCATTATCCTATCTCCATTTTGCCTTTAATTATACTTTGTCTGTCAAATATGCGTTTTAACGTAAAACCTAGAGACCTTGACAAAGAGGTAACTTTATGAATTTTGGAAGTAATTGCAAGAGTTGCAAATAGGCATTGTCATAACCATGAAATTTGATTAACTGATTTTAGGACCATTAAATCTAATACTCAAGATTTTGAATTTGGTGTTCTTATCTTACTTTTTTGTCGGTAAACGTTATTAGCAATAAGAATGTAAATGATTTTAGATTACATTGGTGGGCATAACAAAAGAATTCACACTCTCAACATCTACTACTGCGACATCCTCATCATCTGCTCCTGCTAATTCTAATACGGGATCAATACTCTTTATCGGAAATGCTACAGTTCTTATCCGTTTTGCCGGTTTTACCATTCTTACCGATCCAACTTTCATTCACATGCATGAAAAAGTCGATCTTGGATACGGTCTTAAAACCACGCGATTGACAAATCCCGCTGTGGGCGTTAGTGAGTTGCCTCCTCTTGATTTTGTCATAGTCTCCCATTTTCATGGAGACCATTTTGATCAGGTGGCAATACGTGAGATAGACAAGTCCTTGCCAATTATTACCACGCCCCATGCGGCAGAAGAACTAAAAGCGCATGGGTTCAACAGGACTGAAAAATTGGAGAAATGGGAAAGTGTTATCTACAAGAAAGGCGATATCCATCTTACAATCGCGGCAACTCCCGGAAGACACGGACCACTTCCGGTTTCGATTTTTTTACCCCAAGTTATGGGTAGTATTCTTGATTTTCAGACCAAAAACGGTGATCACTTATTTAGGGTGTATATCACCGGCGATACCATGGTTTTTGATGACATCAAAGAAATACCAAAGCGTCATCCCAACATCGATTTGGCGTTGCTTCACCTTGGCGGAACTACCGTGATGGGGCTTGTGGTTACAATGGGTTCAAAAGAGGGTCTTAAAATGTTCAAAATAATTGATCCCCGCAAGGCTATACCTATCCATTACAATGATTATGATGTTTTCAAGTCGCCTCTTTCGGATTTTCAAAATGAAGTTAAGCAGGCCGGCCTTGAGAACCGTGTCCACTATTTAAGTCACGGAGAAAGCTATACTTTTGAATTGAATAAAGACAAAAACTAGTTCCAGTTGTTCTATGCTATTGCCCTCAAACACATTAGTCATAGAACTTTCTAATTTTGTAATAATGATCATCAATTACCTTTTGACTTGACATACAAAATATTAAATTAATATTTCCAAATTTCCAATTCAAACGGCATAAAATATGTTTTATGCGTTCCATCTAATTTGGATACTAATTGAACTTTATCTAGATGGGTTTTGACAAACTCCTATTATATTGGATGTTTTGTTTGAAGGCTTTTGCCGCCGCTATTGATGATGATGTCAAATAATGGGAATAACTCATTGAGGTTTTCAACATAAACATCGTACCAATATTTTGACATTTTAACTGGGTCCATTACGAAATCTCTTCCAACATTGTACCACAAATTTGTCATCAAGGTTGGCCAAAATGTTGTTCCGAATACAAACGGATCAAAAACACCAAAAATATCGTGTCGGTTTCCCCACTCTTCTCGCATTAAAAAGACTTTGGTTATGGCTTTGCTTTAACTGTATCTTCTACTGCTGATTTGATTCGTGACAATTCAATGACGTGAGTTAGATTTCGTGCCGAAACTGGGAATGATTTATCAATTGCAATGCATTTTTAATGATGCATCTTTATCGTCTCTTCGGAATCAGGACTGTCTTATAAAATATGCTATTACGCAGGTAAATGGCTTGCATCGGATTAGTCTTTGGTTTTCATTAGTTACATTCATCTTATTTGCTTAATAAAATGATAATAGCATGCATCAAGAAAAATGTATTGGCAACTCAAGATCCTTTAAAAACGTGTTTGAATTTCCCGGCAGTGTATCTCATCAAACACCTTTGTTATCATTCACCATCAGTCACATGCATCTTAAATTAAAACCTGACTTGAGTAAAAACACTCTAGTGGAATGTGAACAAAAACTCCATGTTACCATACTACAAGACCTAAAGGAAATTAGGCTTGACATGGCCGAGATGATGATACACAAAATTTATGGGTCAGTCCATGTGCAGGACTTTCAAACCCTAAAAGGGGACGATAAACTAATTATCCGGTTTGCAGATACGTTAAGAAAAGAGACCAAAATTGAAATTTACATAACGTATTCTGCAGGCTACTATTCTCAGCCAAATGGGTCATATTCCATTAGCAAACCGAGGAACGGATTTCACTTTATATCTAAAAAAAACAACCATGATGGTGATGTAAAAGAAAGCCAGGCATGGACCCAGGGTGAAGCATTAGAGTCTCGATACTGGTTTCCTTGTTTGGATCTTCCCTTGGTCAAGTTTTCGCTAGAGGTGGAAATTGTTGTCCCGGACGGTTTCATTGCGATTTCCAATGGGATTTTATCCGCAAAAACAAAAGAAAACAATGACCTAATCACATGGAGATACACTGAAAAAAACCCGATTCCTGCATACCTTGTTTCGGTTGTAATTGGTAAATTCTCTGAAGCAGAATCAAAATACGGTCCTGTTTCTTTGTACTATTATTGGCCAAATGAAATTCAAATGGGGGATGCCATGTTGACTTTCTCAGAAACCCCACAAATGCTAAAGTTTTTTGAAGATTACTTTGGCACCAAATTCCCATACCAAAAATACTCCCAAGCTGCTGTGGACGATTTTGAATTTGGGGGTATGGAAAATAGCAGCTGCACAACATTAACTAGTGTGGTGCTGCATGACAAAAAAACATCAGTTGACTATAAAAATGACTTATTTTTGGTATGCCATGAGATTGCGCACCAATGGTTTGGTGACTTGGTTACCTGTAGGGATTGGCCACATCTGTGGCTAAATGAGGGGTTTGCAACATATTGTGAGTTGCTGTACTGGGAGAGTACTCGAGGGACTGATGAGTTTCATTATAACCTGATTGAGTTTTCAGATAAATATTTTGAGGAGGCAAAGGACTCGTACAAAAGACCCATTGTAACAAAAACATACAAGCATCCTGACGATCTTTTTGATGCTCACTCATATGAAAAAGCAGGGTGTGTTTTGCACATGATCAGAAACCACATTGGAGATGACATTTTCAGAAAGTCTTTAAAGATGTATCTTGAGAAACACGGAAACAGTTCGGCAGAATCAAACAATCTTTTGGATATCCTCGAAGAAGTATATGGAAATGACATGCATCTTTTCTTTGACCAGTGGATTTACAAAAAAGGGCACCCTGAAATTGACATAGAAATTTCCATAGATCATGACAATGGTGAAGATGACGATAATACCGATAATGGCAACGATAACAACAACAGAAAAGGCAATGACAACAGAAAACTAAAATTGAAAATAACCCAGGTGCAAGAAGAAAAAAAAGATGGTGGTGGTGGGGACGCTGCAATCAGTCTGGAGGACAGCAAAACCATGTTCGAGTTCCCAATTGATGTCAAAATAACGCTCTCAAATAACAACGATGAAGAAAGACATCGGGAGGTACACATTATTCAAATATCCAAAAAGATTGCAGAAAATACCTTTGACATTCCATCCAATGCGAAAATAGAGACCATATCAATTGACCCGGATTTCAAAATCTTAAAAAAGGTAAAATCAATAAAGGTAACGGATGAAACAAAGGAATTTCAACTAAAGGGATTGCTCTTAGGCCAACTGCACAACGGCAAAACAGTAATTGAAAGAATAGATGCTGCTCGGTTGCTTCAAAATTTGTATTCAAGGGATGTGGTTATTGCGTTACAAAGTTCGGTTATGGGCGACAGATTCTATGGCGTATCAATAGAGGCTGCTAATGCCATTGGTTCTTTTTACGATAAAAACGATTACGAAAAATCAGATGCTGCATATCAGTCCTTAAGGATGTGCTTATCCAACAAGGATTTATTTAATAATTTTCATCCCAAAATCAAAAGGGCAATCATAAGAAACATTGGGGTTTTTGAGAGATGGGAATCAATTGACCTGCTTGAGCCATTTGTGACTGAGAATGACGATGATGATGATGGTGAGACGAAAAGCGATTTTATAAAATCCGCTGCAGCAGCGGCCATAGGGAGAAGCGCAAAGAGATCACCATCACCAAATAAAAAAAATGAATTTGTGATACCAATGCTGAAAAATTTGGTTCAATCCACGAATACCTTTCAGAACATTGTCGCAACGGGAGCTATAGATGGCCTGAAGGAACTATCGTCAAAAAAAAACAGCAACCAAGTAATTGTATCGGACATAGTCAACTTTTTAATAGAGAGCACTCGCCATGAAAAGGACTATTTCATAAGGTCTAGGGCCACATCTGCCTTGGGAAAGTTCTTGCGCAACAAAAATAACAACAAGGATGAAACTTCAAAAACAGATAATTACAATCAGAGGGCTTTCACCAGATTGATGGAACTGCTAAAGGACAATAGGAGGAGGATAAAAATAAACGCGTGCTTAGCACTTGCAGATGATGAAGCCAAGTTCATTGACGGGCCCGACAGGCAAATTTACGAATCGATGGATGCACTGATTTATGTCGCCGAGCATGACATTGACGGTTTTGTAAGAAGAAACGCAGAAGCCAGTGTTAACGTGTTAAGAGAATGGATAAAAGAGTGGTCCATTGTACCGCCAACACTTGATATCCAAATCAGAAATGATCCGTAGCTTTAGTTGTGATGGAAACCGATTCCAATCCTTTTTAAAATTAAAACTAATAAATATATTCAGTTAATCAATATTGGATATTGTAAAATAGTATTGGTAATGCCTACACACTGTTTTTCGACCAGATAAGCCCAAAACTATTGCTATTGCCTAGTTATGAATTTTTCGAATGCAATTTCATGATAATCTGATCTTTAGCATCGACCTTTCAGCTGATATCACCTCCATGTCTAAAGTTTCTTTTCCTTTTTGGTTGAAAAAGACCTTGATATTGTTCCCTTTTGCTTCGAAGCGGCCTACCAAGACAACTGGCCTGTCTGATGAATTTATTTCGTGAAGTATGAACTCGCCATTCTCTTTTATTTCAAAGCTACGTCTTCCCCTTGAAGGTGGAAAATTATACCCTTTTGGCCTATACACAAATACCTGGTCTCTCCCATTTGCTTCTTCCTTTGATTCTACCCAGTGTTGAAAGATCTCATCGGGTAATTTACCATTAGACATAAATTATAATAGACAATAAGTTAGAAATACTTTCTATTGACAAATGGTGAGTCAAAATGTTAGCCTATAAACATATGGTTGATAACATAAGTACAACGTTTAATTTTAAATGAATGCGCATCAACTATTTTAATTTAATTGGTATTGCCTCCATGTCATTTTATTATTTTTTATATGTTTTATTTGATGGGAAAAAATGATTCCCATTATGCATTGATTTGTGCATGTACAATGTCTTTAGGTTTATAAAAGAAATTGCATGCTGATGTTTTTTTGTTTGTAATCAAAACAAAATAACTTTTGGAATGGACAATTATATTAAGTATATACTTGGTTAGAAAATAATCTAGATATGCCATGTGGATTAAAAAATGCGGATTTGCCAGACAAAAGAAAAACGCCAAAGGTTTCTTATGCGTTTACAAAACAAAAAAGAGCGCCATTAAAGAAATTCCAAATTCCAGATGATTATATTCAGACTCAATTAGGCAAAGTATCCAAGCAAAATATTGAGCAAACCATCCTCAATCTCACGTCTTTTCACAACAGGCACACTAAATCAGATAACATCAACAAGTCTGCAGATTGGATTTTAGGTGAACTTAGAAAAATATCCAATGACCATGACAGCACATATTTTCACGAATATGAAGAGGACGGCTTTGGATTGAAAAATGTGGTCTATAACAAGCAGGGCCTGAACAATAGAACAATACTATTCTGCGCCCATTATGATACCATTCTGTATCCAGATGTTAGCGACATTTCCTCAAGGGCACCCGGCGCTAATGACAATGCCAGCGGTGTTGGCATTTTGTTGGAGATTTCTAGAATCATTTCCACTTTATCATTTGAGAATACCATTCGATTCGTATTTTTTTCCGGTGAGGAGCAGGGTTTTTGGGGATCTGAAAATTACGCAAACCATCTCAAAGAGCAAAATGAGGAGATACATTCCGTAATTAACCTGGATATGTGCGGTGAACCGGGGTTTTTAACCACAAAGTTGACAACAAACATTGACATTGACGATGGCACCACAGGGGTAACAAATGAAAACAATGATAAATCGATAGTTTTGGGCCAGAGGATGGAACAAATGGCGATAACCTATACCGATTTAAAAGTTGAATACGATCCTATCGCTTTTAGTGACTATATGCCGTTTGAGGCATTAGGGTATGTGTGTATTGGCGCGTACGATGGCTCAGCGGTGGACAGCAATGACCACTATCATGCGGAAGCAGATACCCCAGATAATTTGGACCTAAATTTTATAAGTTTGGTAACCAAAATGATATTGGCCTTTTTAATAGACGAGGCCAAGCACCAAAACTAAAGACCGGTGCATCATATAACACAAATAACAAAAAAAATTTTTGGATGGATTTTATGACGAATG
Source organism: Candidatus Nitrosocosmicus sp. (assembly GCA_050591185.1). Classification (GTDB taxonomy): domain Archaea; phylum Thermoproteota; class Nitrososphaeria; order Nitrososphaerales; family Nitrososphaeraceae; genus Nitrosocosmicus. The sequence goes on along the minus strand of JBNJLU010000022.1, from coordinate 1,374 downwards.
TCAGTTAGCATCTTTCACTTTATTGGGTTTTACAGCCAATAATTGGAAGCAAATATATATACATATAGAAAGCAAACCAATCAGATGCGTTGGCTAGATAAGTTCAAAGAGGGCGGAGAAATTCATAATGAGCAGTAGAAAGCTCACGGTATGCGGTACAGATTTGTATCACCAAAGAAACTTGTTGATTAATGGCGACAGATATAGAAAAAACCGGTCTCTGTCGGAAAAGAATACTTTACGCTATATGGGTCAATCATCTAGGAGGGTGGCAAGAAATCCAATTATGACAATCCCCGTAGTGGTGCATGTGATTTATCATGAAGAAATAGAAAACATATCCTATGAGCAAATCCACAGTCAAATCAATAGGCTAAATTTGGACTTTCGGAAAATGAACGGAGACATAATAAAAGTTCCCGATTCATGGAAAAAATTGGCGGCAGATACGAAAATTGAGTTTAGGCTAGCATGTAAGCAGCCAAATGGGGATCCAAGTGATGGAATTACGAGGACTTTTACAAACGAAACCATCTTTAACTTGTCTGCAAATCCAAGCGAACCTGAAAAAATCAAATTCACATCACTAGGTGGCAAAGACGCATGGGATCCGTCGAGATACTTGAATATCTGGGTCTGCAATTTGGGGGATGGGTTATTGGGCTACGCCCAATTTCCTGACGGCGATCCCAACACGGACGGTGTTGTCATCACTCATTGGGTTTTTGGGGACACGGGTTCTGCATTGTCTGAAAACAACCCTTTCCAAACAAGATTTAACATGGGGAGAACTGCGACCCATGAGATCGGTCATTACCTTAACTGCTATCACATATGGGGGGACGAGATGTTTGGGAACGATCCCTGCAGCGCAAAAGACAATGTTGAGGACACCCCAAACCAAAGGGGATCAAATACGGGCAAGCCCCCCTTTCCATCCACAATTGAATCCTGTGACGATACCGGAAGTAATGGCACCATGTTTATGAACTATATGGACTACACCGACGATGATTGCATGTTTATGTTTACAATTGGCCAATCTGTGAGGATGCATTCCGTTTTGGAGACATCAAGGTCATCCCTGTTGGTATCTGATGTGTTGAAATGCCCAATAGAGGAACAGCTTCTTTCGGATGTCATGGTATTGCCATCCAAAGTGTTTGACGGCGTAGATGAAAATGTAGACATTGTGGAAAAGCTTTGAGAGACAGACCATTTCCATACGTATTTTTTTATCTACCAATAATTTGACATCTTTTAATAAAAATAAATTTAGAGCCTATCCCAAAATTCGATAGAATTATAGCTTGTTATGATCACTGCTAAAGTGTGACCTGTATCCAGCAGAAGTGGAAGGATAAAAAGGACAAT
>JBNJLU010000021.1:0-11010 GCA_050591185.1 Candidatus Nitrosocosmicus sp. | reverse complement strand
AAAATCGTTTATCCTTTCTGTAGACATTCCCTCTGGCTTAAACCCAGACACTGGCGAAATATACGACAAATCCGTAATAGCCGATTCAACAATAACATTTCACAGGATAAAAAAAGGCCTTTTAGAAAACATTGGATACAGCGGAGAAATACACCCAGTAAAAATAGGAATCCCAATTGAGGCAGAAATTGAGGTGCTGTAAAGATGGTAAAAATAGAGCAATTTTTAGTGGGTAAAATGGATAATTTTACGTATGCAATTATTGATGAGACAAACAGAAAATCAATCATAGTTGATCCGTCATGGGACCTGGAAATCATATTTGATTTCCTGGAAAAAAATGGGATGGAAAACACATTCATCATAAACACACATTCCCATTTTGACCACGTGGTAGGTAACGATCAAGTGGTCAAGAGGACAGGTGCTAAAATAATTCAACACAAAAGTTCACCCCTAAGGAAAGATATCGGGGTAAATGATGGGGAATCCATAAAATTTGGTGAATCAGAAATCAAAATAATACACACACCAGGTCATTCGGGAGACAGCATCTGTTTAATCATTGACGATAAAATATTGTTGACAGGAGACACATTGTTTGTTGGGAGTTGTGGGCGGTTGGACCTTCAGGGCAGTGATCCCAATGATATGTACAATAGCGTATACAACAAACTAATCAGCCTTGATGGAAACTTAATTGTGTATCCGGGGCATCACTATGGAAGCGCCAAAACATCCACACTAGGTAAGGAGAAAAGCACTAATTTTGTATTCAAGTTTCATAGTCGCCAGGAGTTTCTGAATTTTATGGACAGGTAAATGAAAACAAAATAACGGGTTTAAATTGAGATGGAGCGCAAAATTATGCCGTATAGCATGCACACTATTTTTTGGCTAAAAGGCAGGTTTTGTCATTGTTTAATTGACATTCATACGGTGTAGAACCAACTGGTTTGTCATCATGTGTTTTTACGATATTGGTTTTTCAATCGTGGCGGAATAATTCTTTTCCAGTTCATCCAAAAAGATTTTTTGGGTTAGGGACTGTTCTTTTAAGTATGCAGCTATTGTCGCTCCGCCGGCACCTGCACCCTCCTTTACAAATCCTTCCGAGTATGACCTCAATCCCGCCTTAGTGGAGTGGTCTAATCCCAAATCCGAGTAAAGAATAGGAACGTCATCTGCAATCTGATTTAACAGGTCTTTAAGACTTGACTCCACATCGTTGATTACATACGATGTGGTTCCAATGCACAGGTTATTGTTAAATCTGATGTTTAAGGATTTTAATAGTGCGACAATGCAGCACATTTGGGTTCCTCCAGCTAGCATCACCTTTTTATTGCTAGACAGAATCTCCTGCACCATACCCGAAACAGTTGGCATCATCGGGTCGCCTAGGTGGGAAATTGCATTAAAGGGATCGTGTTGATGATCGCCAAATTTAATGCCGGACTTTAGCATGGACTTTTCCACTATTTTGTTTTTTAGTTGGTGCGGATTGTGTGGCATACTGCTGCTGACCTTGTTGTAGGCGTCATAACCCAGCAATAATAAAACCCCCAATGCGGTGGTAGTTCCGCCTGGAATGCTTTCGCCGATAATCAAAAGATCATTGTTTTTAGATACCTGTTTGCCTATCAGTCTGCCCATCTCATAATTCTCCATCACGTCTTTTAGCTCTAAAGCTTTTTCTACAGCAATATTTCGGCCAAACTTGGATTTTATATCTATATGCGGAAGAATAGGTTTTACCGCCAAACCAGAATCTATTACGGTGATGGGGATATTTGCCAGCCCCAACGCTGTCTTTGTTATTATTGCAGGTGTCGGTTTGCCATCCGGTGTAGCCGGAATGGAATCTATGCACCTACATCTTCCAAAATGTATGTATTCCGCATCGGCAGCTGGCGTGAACTTTATTAATTCCGTATTTGCTCCAGCGATAGTCAATCCAGGTATTGTGGCGGTTTCGGTATAGGATATTGCAAACAAAAAAGAGGAATTATTGGATTTAAAATTATTTGGACTAAAGCTTCCATATTTAGCATCGGTGGTTTCGATATTGGCGCTTTTCAATTTATTTTGGTATATCCTATTGATTGAAAAACTTTGCTTGCGATGATTATTGCCAAGCCTTGCTTTTTTTAACAGCACAACGCACGGAAGACATATATATATTTCACACAACAAAACACCCGCAAATATGAAAAAAGTTTCAGACATGCATTTTTTGCCATCTTTTGTTTTCGTTTTCTCTTCCCATTAACAAATGGCCCTTGTCTTCCCATGCAGATGAAAATATGGACCACATAAAATTCCCCGTATCTTTTTAAATGACATTAAACTCTGTACAATACGGTTTTGCTTATTAATTAATATCCCAACACCCAACAAACCCAATACTTTAATTTAAATACAAGATTTTCAGAACTGAGAAAATATGGTTAAAACAGAAAAAGTAAGAGGAGTTATTCTAGTGTCTATAGCAGTCATAGGCTTTTTAGTTTATTCATACGTTCTTTTTGCAACAGACCTTGGGGTGATACTGATGAAATTAACTGCAATAACAATAGTTGGAATCATATTTTTTATAGTAGGTTGGATAGGCTTTACGCTAACCACCGATGAAGACTCAACCAGTAGCTCAAACTAGCCGCTTTTTATGTAAATATCAGTAACGGTCTGGTAAACTCTTGGGCCCACAGCCCTAACAATTTGAGTGTGTTTTATCTGATAATCGTAATTTGAGAAGAGGGAATGGACATTGTTTGCAGAATCAACCACGGCCTTTGGCTTTGTGTCGCTTTTTATATGCGAAAAGAAATGCAGGTACCCGCCAGACGGTTTTATGCAATTTACGGATATGTCTATATATTCAAAAGCCTTTTCAGGCAAAGGCATAAGGATTCGATCTGCTTTATTTTCAAACAACCCAGAAGCCAATATGTCCTGAGCATTGCCATGTAGGGAAATTATCCGATCTTGAAGTTTGTTTAGTTTTGAGTTTATTTTACTCAACACATATGCATCCAGATTTGAATCAATGTTATATACCAATGCCGGTGTTTTTTTGGCAATAATAATCGAGAATGTTCCTATACCCCCAAACATGTTGATAACCGTCTCGTTTTCAGATACCAGATTTGATATTCTCAGCCTCTCTGTCGACAGGCGCGGGGAAAAATAGGAAGTGGCCACATTCACAAAAAATTGGCAACCATATTCTCTATATATAGTAACGTATCTGTCCTCCCCCGCAATTAACTCCAAACCCCTAAGCCTATATTCACCATCTACAGCAGTTTTCTGCAATAATACTGTCTTTAAGTTAGAAACATTAGATAAAAGGGTATCACCAATAAGTTTTTTTTTTATCAAAAGGGAATCTGGAATCTTAATTACGGCAATGTTCCCAATTATGTCAAAAGAGGAAAAGACATCAGAAAGCTCGGTGTCTAATAGGACATCCCCAAGTAACCTCTTTAGTAATTTTGTCATAAATAGCTAACAAAAAACGAGTTTATTTTTTTATGTAATAATAGTTTCCCTCTTTCTTCTGTAGCCTATCCAGGCGGCTTTCTTCTTTGTTGACTCTTGGGCGGCCAGTGGTCTCATCCCTTCGGAACGAAATGTTCAGTGATTTTAAAAACTCATTCATTCCAATCTCTTTGGTCATGGGTGAATATCCAGTTCCCTCGACTCCAGGGATGCCATCAAAAATTATCAATGAATCAGACACCAGATCGACAAGTTGGATGTCATGATCAATGATGAGTGCAGATTTGCCTTTTGCTTTTATGAACCTCTGGACAAACTTTGCCAAAGAAATCCTGTCCTCGATATCCAAGAATGCGGACGGTTCATCAAGTGCATAAATATCTGCATCCCGCAGCAAAGACAAGGAAACAGCAACTTTTTGCAGTTCACCTCCACTAAGGCCTTTAACCGATTTGTCGTAAAGCTTTTTCAGGCCCAACGGAATCAGAATCTGCTCCTCCAATAAAGAACCTTCGAACTGGCCGTTATTGGCAGAGTAAATCAAGGATCGCACATCTCCATCCATATCCTGATTTAGGTATTGCGGCTTGTAGGAAATCCGAACCTCTGAATCCAATTGACCCTCATCAATCCGCTCCAATCCAGACAGCATTTTCATAAAGGTCGTTTTTCCCAGGGCGTTAGATCCAACTATACCCACAACTTCGCCCTGATGAATTTTACCGCCATTAACTTTGAGGTTAAACGCCCCTAAAGTTTTTTTGAGGGAGGTATAGTTTACAATAGATGTGCTGGATATCATATTCTCATTGGCACTGGATATATCAAATTTATAGGCTTTGTCTCTAAATCGTACGTTTTCTGTTGGGATAAAGCCCTCCAAAAAGTTATTGATGCCTATTTTTGTACTTTGTAAAGAGGACACTATACCATAAGACCCGGGTTCCCCATAAATAATAAAGATGTTATCCGACAGATAGTCTAATAATGACATATCATGTTCAACAATCATGACACTCTTGCCGTCTTTGGCCAAACCGTTGATTACCTTGCTCACGGCAAGTCTTTGATAAATATCATTGTAAGAGGAAGGTTCGTCAAAGAAATAATAATCGGCATCCTTTGACGCGGCTACTGCAACTGCAAGTCTTTGAAGTTCACCGCCACTTAGTGTGGAAATGTCTTTAGTTAGGGAGTTTTTTAAACCTAGTTGGTCGACCAACAAATCTCGGGTTTTCCGTTCATCATATTTCTTTAACAATTCCTCAACTGTTCCCTTAAAAATTTTGGGGATAAGGTACACTAGTTGTGGCTTTATTGACGTTCTCAAAGATTTTGTTGAAATCTTCTCAAAATGTTTTTTTAGTTCGATGTTTGAGAGTTTATCGAATACATCTTCCCACTCCAAGTTTTTATCAAAGCTTCCGAAGTTAGGTTTTACATTTCCGGAAAGTAAATTAATAATCGTAGACTTGCCCATACCATTTCTGCCTACCAAGCCAGTAACAGAACCTTCTTTCGGAATAGGCAATTTGTAAAGTCTAAAACTGTTTACGCCATATTGATGAACCTTATCAAAACCAATCTCACGGGCAAGGTTGACTATAACAATAGCATCAAAGGGGCATTTTTTTACACAAATTGTGCACCCGGTGCACAAATCTTCAGAGATAACAGCCTTGCCATCATCTGGCCTTTGGATAATACACTCACCGCCAGTTTTATTCACAGGGCAATAAATAATGCACTCCTGGCCACATTTTCTTGGTTGGCACAACTCTTGGTCCAGAACAGCTATTCTATGAGTAAAATTTCCATGTTTATCCAATTTAACACATAATAGTCACCATGATACTATTTAAATCCTAAATAGGATCATCCCACAGATATGGTTCAAAAGGCACGATAAGAATTATATATGGCCCAATTGTTATAATTGGTAGCCGGCCATAGCGTGAGGGCCCGACCCGGACCCATTCCGAACCCGGAAGTCAAACCTCATGTCGCTGCTGAATACTGACGTGCGTGAGCCGTTGGGAAGCGGCAGTGCTGGCGCCTTATTTTCATTTTATAATCAGCCTACCAATTCAATGTTTTACCTGTTTTACAATTCCTCACGGTTTTTCATGCATTATAAATGCTATTTGTCAAATATAGACAAAAATAATCAGCAAATAGATAAATATACAAATAAAAAGGTATGGCAGCAGACCCATATAGAAATTAACACTTAACACTTCTTACAAAAGGTTTTGCTCCAACATTTTGACGGTTGTTCGTATACCAAATCCAGTAGCACCTTTTGGATTATAACTTTTTTCAATAGTACCGTCCTGAGTCCACGCAGTACCAGCAATATCAATATGTGCCCACGGCAATTCATTAACAAAATGGGATAAGAATGCAGCGGCGGTTATTGCACCGCCAGTTCTTCCACCTATATTTTTAATATTCGCAACGTTACTTTTTATAAGCTCTAAATATTCATCAAATAAGGGCAATTGCCAAATTTTTTCACCAGACGCCATCGAACTGCGAACTATTTTTTGGATAAGGTCGTCATTGTTTCCGACTATTCCTGCAACATTTGTCCCTAGGGCAATTATGCATGCCCCAGTCAGGGTTGCAAAATCAATTATGCATTTCGGAGAGTAATGCTCTACACCATAAGACAAAGCATCGGCTAAAATCAACCGGCCTTCTGCATCAGTATTTAGAACCTCAACAGTTTTGCCATTGTACATCTTTAGGATATCACCGGGCCGATATGAAGAACTGGATGGCATGTTTTCAACCGACGGAACAATGCCTACAACGTTGATGGGTAAATGAAGCATACTCAATGCCTTAATTATTCCAAGAACAGTGCATCCACCACTTTTATCAAATTTCATTTCGTCCATTTTATCACTAGGTTTGATAGAAATTCCGCCTGTATCAAAGGTAACAGCTTTTCCAACCAAAAGAACAGGTTTTTCACCAGAAATGCCTTGATTGTATTCCAATACAATCAACTTTGGCGGGTTCTCACTGCCTTTGCCCACGGATACTATACCATTCAGTCCCAAATTCTCCATTTGGTATTTATCTAAAACTTTAACTTTTACTTTGTTCGTCTCCTCCAAGGAAATCGCAGAGGCCGCCAGTTGAGCGGGATTAAGATGATTGGGAGGCGAATTGGCCAGGTCTCGAGCATAGAAAACAGATTTGGCAATTATTAAGGTTTTTTTAACGATCTCTTCAAGTTCGGTATGGAGATCTTCCGATATGATAGATATGTTGCACAAATCATAAAAATTTGACTTATCTTCACTACCGTCCTTATATTTGTTAAACTCATAAAGAGAAAGGGACAGACCCTCAACAATAGATTGCACATTGTCAACAGTGTTTTTATAAAAATTTGAGACTATGATATTATGAGCAAATAATTCTTTTGCCTTTAGTGATATGATTCCCCCTATTTGACGAATTTTGTTGGAATCCAACTCATCTTGTTTTCCCAATCCAACCAATAAAATTCGTAGGTATTCGTCTTTTTCACCTTTAACCAGAAACAAAAGGTTTTTTCCAAATTTTTTTGAGTTTTTGTTTGCATTTGTTACGAGACTGATGATTTTTTCATTTAAACCAATGGAGTTAATTTTATCCAAGTAATTCGGGTAATCAACATCCTCATGTAAACCGACAACAAATAGGCCGTCGGTCAGATTAACATCGTCATAACTTTTAATCGATATCTCCACCATAACAGATATTCCAAGGCCCATTTTATAATTACTTATCTAATTTTTTTAATGGGTATGGAAATAGCGCATAAAAAGTGTGTTTATGATACTAATTCTGCTATCCAGTTAAATTTATTGCTTCCATTTTATCGAACACCCTATTGATGGGTCAAAATCCTTTTCAATTGCAAGTCCACTCAACATTCTATTTATGTTCTCCTCCATAGTATTTTTTGAGGGGGTCATACCGGGCTCCAAGGCATCGTTGATTTTGCCATGGAAAACCAGTTTCCCATTCTCATCAAATAAAAACGGATCCGGAGTGCAAACAGCACCATATTCTTTTGCTACTCTCTGAGTATCATCTATCACATATGGGAAATTAAGCGAGTATTCTTTTGAGAACTTTATCATGTTGTCCAGCCCTTCATCCTCATAGTCAGGATCGTTACTGTTAATTCCTATAATTTGCAAATCCGCATTGTCAAATTTAGTTTGAAGATCAACAACATCGCCTATCCTTGCTTTAACATACGGGCAATGGTTACAGATAAAAACTACAAGAATTGACTTGGAATTAAAGTCTTTCAACGAATACGTTTTATTATCTACCCCCTTTAGCGAAAAATCCGGGGCTACTGAACCAGAAGTCAATTTTTGAGAGGAAAGTGTTTTGGCCAATGCAATAACATACGATTATAATAAGATAAATGTTTTCCACACAATAAAAACGATCACAACAGCATGAGAAACTCTCATTCTAGTAACCCATCAAAGACCTGACCGGCCTATTCCCTTAAATAACGCAGCATCAAATGAACTTTGGTTTAATAAACCCCGGCCATCATAGATTGGGGTTTTGCCTGTTTTTTCTTTGGACAAAGCAGAATACTCTTTGTGGTCTGTGGTCAAAATTATTAGGTCCCTGTTTTTAATCGAAAATTCAAGGTCATTTGTTATTTTTATTGTTTTGTTTTTGGCAACCAATGACTCATCATTGGACATAGGATCGTGAATGATTATATTTGTGATTTTTAATTGTAGTAACCTTTTTACCAAGTTGTAGGTGGGTGAAAGCCGCGTATCTGAAACACCCCCTCTAAAAGACAGACCCAATATAGTTACCCTTGCTTTTTTTACATCCTTTTTGGAGATCATTTTTAATGCTTTGGATAAAGCATAATTGGGCATATTGTCATTGATTGCCCGGCTTGTTTTTGTTATCTTGCAATCAACCTTGTTTTTGGTTGCAACATCCAAGATAAATTGAGGGTAAACGGGAATACAGGCACCCCCGACCCCGATTCCTGGATTATGGATATGGCAAAACGGTTGAGAGTTGGCTGCGTTTTTTGTTTCCCAAAAATCGATCCCCAATTTTTCACACAATATGGACAATTCATTAGCAAGGGCAATGTTGACATCCCTATAGACACCCTCAAACAGTTTTTCTGCCTCTGCGGCCTTTATGCTGGAAATTCCAATAACCCCCTTTTTGAATATCAGAGAGAATATGCTTTCGGCCAATTCCAAACTGTGTTTTTCTAACCCAGCGACAATTCCTGGATGGCCTTCCTCTATATCATAAATTGCCCGGCCTTCATAGATTCTTTCCGGATTGTAAACAACAGAGAAATCCTTGCCAGCTTTTAGTTTGCTGGCTTTTTCCAGTATTGGAATCAAAAACTTTTCTGTTGTTAAAGGAGGGACCGTAGGATGGAGCGAAACAATATCATTGGGTTTTAGGCCCCTGCTTATGGATAATGCAACTTCTTTGAGTGTGCCAAGATCTGCAGCCTTATTTTTTATTAAAACGGGTACGCATATCATTTTTAGTTTAGAATCAACAGAGGCCTTGATTGGATCGTCATAAACTAAAAATTTTCCATTTTTTATGCCTTCGCTAAAAGCTTCGTTTACACCTGGTTCCGGTATATGGGTAAGCCCTTTTTTTGCGTTTTCCATTACCTGTTGGGATTTATCAATACCAATAACAGTCACACCTGATCTAAGCCACGATGATGCAATTGGTGCACCAACATGTCCCAACCCATAAACAGCAACAAGATACTCCCCGGCCAGAATTTTTTTTGTGATTGATTCGGGAGATTCCAAAGTTGAAGAATCATTTAACAGGGACTCTTCTCTTTTTTTATCTTTCAGCAATGTCATGATTTGTTTAGATTATCAACCATTTATTATTTCTTGGTTGCAATGTGAAATCAGCGCATAGTCCTCAAACCAAATATCAAGAATACCCCATTCTTTGGGTTTTCAACTTTGTCAATGTTACCAATAACCAAAGTAAAGCACCCTCAAACAGTTCAATCACACTAACATTTTAGGCATAATTTTTTGGGGGATTTGCCAGGCTTTTGATTTAGTTGATTTGAGTTTCCGAAACCATGTTTTAGGCATTAGTGTCAGATAGAATAATTTAGCAAATCAACAAAGGGCTCTAAAAAGACAAAACCATATAAAGTATCACAATGTCAATTTAAAGATCATGGAGAATAAAATAATTATTACTGATGGCACATCAATAAACTAAATAATGGATATCATGCTTCACTCTCTGAATATAGCTGGATCAGAATGGTTCATCATATTATTAGCAATAGTTATAATCCTTGTGCCAAGTAAGATATCAGGCATATCAAAAACCATCGGAAAATTTGTTGGAGAATATGAAAAAGCAAAAGGTAACTTAATCAGTGAAAAAAACAACATATTACAGCAAACAACAAATGCACACAAACAGTATATTGGCCCGGCCATTCAAAGGCCAGTGTCATCTGAACGCGAAAAGTTGGAGGTAATTGCTAAATCACTACACATAAACACAGAAAAAAAGTCAGACGACGAGATACGCAATTTAATATCCTCAAAGTTAAAAGAAACCCAGGCATGACTGACAGACAGGTGTTTTTTTTCGCTCGATGAGATATGAATCACCCCCATCAATAAGGAAAAATAGTATAAGGATTATTGAGGTGGTTTTAAAAGACTCGCTTCTAACAATTGTTGTATCAACTGAACGACCTCTTGCTCGATTTGTTCTCGGGGTAGTTTTAGCTTTGCAGAAAAACTATCAGATAGTTGATTGACAGTTTTGGTCCCATCGCAATTTTCCCAAAACCCCACAATGTTTTCATTCACCATAAAGCCCTGTTCTTTATCATTTACCAAAGTTATAGAGCCATCCTCTTGGTTAAGTATTTTCCCACTTTTTGATGGCATATAGGTGTTGTAATCAATCTGAAAACGTAAAGAAGGCTTCCCATATCCAAGCCTTTCCCTGACCGCAGGATTCATTTTTTCAATTGACCAGGGTGGATCCCATACAATTTCTACATTGATTGAGCCAACGCCCTCAATTTTATTGACATATCTTTTAACATCACCGACCAGAGTATCATGTAAAGGACATCCCCTGGTGGTCATGGTCATCTTTATATCAACATCATTTTTATCCGATACGTTTACACCATAAATTAAACCCAGGTCAACAACATTGACTGGAACTTCCGGATCCATACATTTGCGCAATTCTGAAAATATTTGCTCCTTTGAAACTTGCTGCGTAGCCACCATTCAAATTGTATCTAACTGCTTTTTAAATTTTTTTCGCTGATTGCTAAAATTAGAAGAAATATCACCTAATCCCAAACACCCCAGAAATGCTTTTTTCAAAAGGAGGATTTAAAACCCCTTTTTCAGTTATTATGCAGGTAATTAGGTTTGGCGGAGTCAAATCAAACGCGGGGTTAAAGATTCT
>JBNJLU010000020.1:0-11054 GCA_050591185.1 Candidatus Nitrosocosmicus sp. | reverse complement strand
GTCTTTTGAGCCTGGTTCAACCTCTGATCCCGTATTCATATATATCAGCCCAAATAATATGAGTCTATCAGAATTTGTTAAACCCTCTTTGGAAAATAAGTTGGATAAACAGAAATTATTTGAAGCCTCTACTCCAATAACGGTAGCCGATGGAAACCCGGGAATATACTTTTCAGGTGTCGGCAATGCCTCTCAAACAATTTCCAAATATGTCATTTTCTCTCATGATGATCATGTATATCGATTTCAATATAATGTGGACAATGAAGGTTACAATGAATCACAATACAATCGTATGATAGAATCAATCAAGTTTTTGGACTAGTTTTATATCACAATTTTTTTTAAATTTATGATAGGAGATATAGATTACCAATAGGGACTCTTTTTATAAAAGCGATTTTTATCTATTTATAAATCTAGTAATCATATTTTTTATTGTTACTTTATCATTGATAATTCGTTGTTTATTTCATAAAGACTGGTTTTCATTTTGGGTTATCTACATTATTATTCCCTTGACGGTTGTTCTTTGACCGCCAAAACTAATGTCAATTATGATATTTGCGTTATTTGAATGATTTTGTTCTCACTTAGTTACTTAATTGGAGTATGATTTGACAGTTTGGCAATTCTGACAGTTGTTTTCAAATTCTGTTGGAAAACGTCAATGATTTAACTTTACAATTGACAGTATCAATTGAGATCTTCATCTTTTGATTCATCAAAACCAATATCAATTGGTTTTTTTTATTCTATAATGTGGATAACAAATATCTCTTATTCAGTATCAATAGGTTTTTATCTTTTTAAACGCTAATAAAGTTAAGTGTCTCCATCGTCTTTAAATCACGAAATAGAATCAATTTTGGAAAAAATTCAAAACTATAAAAAAGTGAAGAGAAAAAAAATAGATAAACGCAAAGTGATTTTGGACACAAAGGATGATTTAATTGGGCAGAATTATCCTCCCCATTTAATTTCGGCAGAAATTGTAAAGATACTGAAGGATTACGATATATCTCCTAGGTATATATTAATGGTCTTGGATTCAGATTTTAAGATTCCCAAATACTCCAAACCCCATCGTTTTGGATATGTTGTTGGAAATGGTTAATAAGGCCGATGTTAATTTCATAAAATAAATTATGAAACAGTTTTCATAGCATATAAGGTTTAAAATTATCAACCCACAATTAATAATCCTCTTATGTGATAATCTACAGACTCCAATTAAAAAATCCAAATTTCTCTTGATAGTTCATATGTATTCCAGAGTGTTTTACTTTATAACCTGTGAATCAACAGTAAAATGAAAAATTTTCTAATCCCTGTTACAGATTTTGCCATCTTTGGAAATATTACTTTGATTAACTGGGTATGTGTAGGGCATATTATCAATGTCTTTATAATTTGATATTTCTAATGTGATTGCCCAAATATCATCTTATAATGAAGATTAATGATTTGCCTTGATTAAACAAGAAGGACAGAGATTAAAACTATTTGTTATCAATAAGAGTTATAAAAATATGTGACTGCTATAAAAATGTCTTTACCATTATTTTAGATACGGTTTTATGAAAAAGGAATAAATGTTTTAGGTGCCGATACCGTTAACAAAGTACCAACAGAAGAATGGTATGACCACCAAAACAAACCCATGCTTCCAGAGCTATTCGAGAAAAGAAAAAAAGATGCTGTATACAAAAATGGAATCGCCCTAATTCCGGGGAAGGTATGGCGAGGACCTAACAAAGGTAAATATCTTGTCTTCATGGATTTGGATAACCAAAAGGCAATTGATGAGGTTTGCAGTTGTTTTGGTGCAAAAGGCTTGGAGGAATTATCTCGCTACATTATTGTGGAACAGCACAAAGATAACTTGTCAAAAGCTCATCTTTATTTTTACTCAAACCATGAGTTTAAGAAAAAAAGCAGCGATGTAGCAAAGCTGGGAGACAAGATTAAGAATAACGAAATACCCGCAATTGAAGTAAAGGGATTAGGAGAACACGGTATAGCATTTTGCAGTCCTTCTCTACATAAAGATGGAACTAGGTATGAAATTATAGGAACAAAGGAGCCCAAGACCTGCGGAAAGGAAGTAGAAAACCATTTAATAAATTTATACAAAAAATACAACTTAGTTGTTTATGATGAGAATCAAAAAATCCCCACAAAGAAATTATTTGAAAAGGATTTTGTAATATTTGAAGGACATAACAGGCATGAGGGACTTTTGCGAGCAATGGAATCGCTTATCTCCAGAAACAAAGAAATTTTATCAGAAGAAGAAATTAAAAAGTGGGCCATTAATTGGAACCAAGAACATTGCAGGCCTCCTTTAGATGACAAAAAGTTTGAAAAACAATGGAAAAATGCAAAAAAGTTTATTGAAAAAAACAATAATGATGACAGATTAAAAAAGAAAGAAATAGAACCAGAAGAAGATAAAGAACAGAAGAAGACTCCACAAGACATCTTGATGGAAATTGCTGAAAAGAGCATAGAGACATTATTCAAAGACCAACACAATGATGGCTTTGCCACTGTTTCCATAAATTCTCATTATGAGGTTATATCAATAATAAGCAGCAGATTCACAAGGCTTCTGGCAAAAATATACCATGACAATACAGGAAAATTTGCAAATTCTGAATCCATAAAAAACGTTGTAAACACACTGCAGGCCAATGCAGAATTTGGAGACACACAATATCCACTGTCATTGAGAGTAGCCGAATATGGTGGGGACATATACTATGACTTAACCAATGAAAGACATCAAGCCATTAAAATATCACAAAATGGAATCTGGGAGTCAATAGATAAAACACCGGTCCCGCTGTTCAAAAGGTATAACCAAACGCCTCAAACCCTCCCGTTTGCTGGTCCTTTGTCAGATGATGAACAGTATCCCATTGACACTTTTTTTCAAAATTGACAAACATAAAAGATGAGGAAACCAGGTTGATTGCCAAGGTGGCATTGGTTTCATGGTTTATTCCCCGATATTCCCCATATACTTTTAATAGTTCATGGCGGAAAAGGAAGCGCCAAATCCATGTTTTTGACTTTGGTTAAATCCCTTGTTGACCCAGCCAAACCCTCACTATTGACCATACATGATGACAAATCAGAGTTTATTCAGCAGCTTGCGCACAACTATTTGGCTGCCTACGATAACCTAAAATACAATCCAAAATGGCTTTCCGACGAGTGTTGCAAGGCAATAACTGGAATAGGACAGACAAAGAGGGTTGTTTACACCATTGATGATGACAAAATATTTGAGTACAAGCATTGCCTGATGTTCAACGGTATTAACATCGCGTTTTCTGAACCAGACATTATAGACAGAAGTATCCCGATAGAACTATCTGAAATAAAGCCAGAGCACAGAAGAACCGAAAAAGGAATACTGGAGGAGTTTAACAAACTAAAACCAAAAATACTAAAACAGATTTTTGATATCCTAGCAAAAGCCATCACAATAAAAAAAGATATCAATGTGAGAATACTGCCTAGAATGGCTGATTCTGCCATCTGGGGCGAGGCAATATCTATAGCCATGGGCTACAAAGAAAACGAGTTTCTCAATGCATACCACAACAATATAAAATTACAAAACGCCGAAGTAATTGACTCAAACCCTGTGGCGTTTGCGATAAAGAAGTTTGTTGAGCATAAAATATTTACTAAAAATGATGATGCCTTTAACTCCAACAATCTAATATTTTATGGAACGCCTGCTGAATTACTCGAGGAACTAAATAAAACAGCAGCAGAGAATAAGATAAGCATATACTCAAGAGAATGGCCGAAGGACCAGAAATGGCTAGTGCGAAAAATCAATCTGATAAAGTCAAACTTGCAACAGGACCTCGATATCGTAATAAACATTGATAGGAACTCAAAGAATACATCTACAGTAAAGATAGAGAAAAATGTCTCCGTTGTCTCCGATGAGCACAAAATGTCTCCGGAAACTGACAGTTTGTCTCCGTATCTAGAAGAAATGTCTCCGGAAAATTGTGGTTTGTCTCCGGAAGAAAATTCGAATTTGAGCATAAATCCAGATACCTCTGGAGACAATGGATATACCGGAGATATTTCAGACATACTCAAGGTGGAAGAGGATAAACCCGTCGTTGTCAAAGAAACTGAATGTTCAGATTTTGATCAAACGATAGGGTTTAGAGAGCCATTGTATTACTGCAAACAGCATCCGAATGTCCAGAATATACACTTAGAGGAGATAGAGCACCATATCCAGTACTCCAAAGATCATCATGTTTGAGGGTAGAAGCTATGAAAGTAATATTCCACAGCATAAAGAATCCATCAGAAACATGAAGTATGAGATGACTAAGAAATTGAAATTATATCATTAACCATGAAAACTAATTAGCAAGGTATAATACATATAAAATGTTGCCTTCTGACAGTCCTCTAGAAAATAAGAAGCACTTTCGATTAAATTATGAAAGTATTAACATAATTGAGAAAGAGTATCAACATAAAGGAGGATTCAACCCAGAACGCGGACTAAGTAAGCGAGATATGAACGCCAAAATAAAGGAGATAACAGAAAAAGAAGAACAGAAAATTATAAGCTATGACAAAACAAAATATTATTTTGTAATTAATCTGACAATTCCTATAACTTCAAACCGTTGGAAGTCTTTACAAGAAGAAATATCCGCTAGAATAGTTCACATTTATAATGAAAAAACCATAAAAATTGCAATTGATAAAAAGAATTATCTTTCGTCTTTAGATAAAATAATTAATAATCGAAAATTCATAAAAAATATTCAGCATAGGTCATCAGTAGGAATACTAACTGAAAAATTAGAAAAAGCAATAAGACAACATGATGATTTAAACAATGTTACTATAGAAACAATAGATCTTAGTGGCATTAAAAATCCAGTAATAGTTGTTGAAGAATTAAGAAAAATACTGGATTCTGTGGAAGAAATTTATCTTGGTTATCACAATAATCAGAAAGCTATACTGAAGGGAACGCTAAAGCCTTCATCTATTGGATTAATTGTTGATAACATCGAAACAGTATTTAATGTAGATAATGCGCCAAAACTTAACCTTAACGAAAATTATTATTTAGGTCTTGAGAAATATTTAATGTCAGATAAAGTATCGGACTCCGGTCAATTGCCCATAAATTGTATAGTAGATTCAGGAATTAACAAATCTCATAAATTACTGCAGAAATTCATAAGTGAAACCTACAATTATTTCGATCAAGATTCGGAAGATTGTATTGACGATACAGGACATGGATCCATGGTATCCAGTATTGCAATTTATAAAGATAAAATTGACAAATTGGTGGCTACTTCGGCCATTATAATGGTCAAGATATTTGAAAAAGACGAAATAATCAATATCTCTAATTTCAATGAAGAAATAGATATCCTAAACGATATAATTCAAAAATTTAAATCAAAAACAAAAGTATTTAATTTTTCTTTTAGTTCAGCAGAAAAGAATACAACATGGTCAAGAACCTTAGACGATATAGTCTATGACAACGATATATCATTAGTTGTGTGTGCTGGTAACATACTACCAAATGCTATTGCTGCTTTTTTGAATTCTGGAAAAAATTATCCCTTATACATTTTAGATAACGAAATTAATTTCCCTGGAGATTGCGATAATGTAATCACAGTAGGATCTTATACAAAAAAGCATTCTGATTTATGCGAGCATAATCAACCGTCACCATTCACAAAAAGTGGAAATAGAAATATGCATTTAAAGCCTGACATACTGGATGAAGGGGGAAATTTAAGATTGATAAAGGATAACAAGGGTTTTGTCATTAATCTTGATGAAAGAGATTTAGGCATAAAAGGCGCTTCAAATGAGGGCTCTCAAATTAAGGAGAGCATAGGTACTAGTCTTTCTACCCCAGCGATTGCTAATTTGATATCTCAGATTTACAAACAATATCCTGATTCTAATCCCTATCTTGTAAAAGCCATGCTCTTGTCTTCCTCTGAACAACTGAATTTATCTCCTCAAGTTTTTAACAATCCTAATTTCATTCAGGGATTTGGAGTACCCATAGAATCGATACTGCTGTATTCGGTTTATAGAAGGGCGAGTTATTTACTGCAAGGTACATTTGAATATGTAAAACCGATTGTTTTTCATAGATATTATTTCTATTTTCCTAGAAATGCAAACCGATTGATAATAACTTTTGCAATTGGTAAACCCTCTGGGCCCTCCAGTTACATCAAGTATCGTCTCATTAGAGGTGGCAGTTCATCATTTTATAAACCTGCAAAACACAAAGTAAAGAACATAGGGAGCAAAGGTGAAATTTACACCACCCACAAAAAAGTAATAGATGTGGATCAAGGAGGCAAAGGAGAATGGATAATTGAAATAATTCCTCATATAAAAGATGTTCCAACTATTAATAATTCAATTAAATATGGATGTGTTATTACAATTGAAAGTACTAAGAATAATGATGTATACACTGAAATTGCAAAAAAAAATACTAAATTAAATATTGTTAAAAAAAATGAAGACACAATACTGCAACCGGCAGCCCTAGCATCTTAATATCAGATAACACCGGTTTTAATTTATCCCCCTAACAAGGATTGAAGTGAATTTGTTATGATGGAAAGTAATATAGAGTAAAGCAAATTTGATTTACAATGCCTTCTACAATTAACCCGTGTTAACATCCATAACAAAGAGAAGATTTGTCTCCGCTGTCTCCAATGACTCCGGCTAGGCACAAATACGCATATAAATCTGACATAACTTCATTCTCAATCAATTTCTCTCCGGTTTTACAAAGTTATCTCCGGGTAATAGCAAAGATATATGCATATAATTCGGTAAACCGGACACACCGGATATAGCGGAGACATTTTTGATATACTCCATAGGATGGCATTAGGAATTTTAAAAATAGAAAAAATACCAAAAGATGCGTACATTATAGTTAATGAGAAAAAATAATTAATTCAAGTATTCAAAGATGAATACTAAAACACATTTGATTCCGATCGGTGTCTTCAAAGGAGACACGTGTATTTCATAAGACAATTATATGCAATAATAAAAATTGATGGCTATAGTCCATATTGTCCAACCGTCAATATATACCTTAACTAGGTAATAATATGAGCATAAAATCATCGGAATAATTTAAAATCACACTTGATGGTAGTTTGACGGTTCAGAAACAACTATCAATAAATTGTATACAAGATAATAATAAATGAAACAGTTGATAATTAATGACTAATACAAAATATCTTCATAAATTCATAAATAACCACAACCCAGGCCAATTTAATCTATAAATTCAAAGGTTTTTAGACTCATTAGAATATCCATCTGATAAAATAATAAAGACGGAGATGAATACAACACCAATAATAAGACAGGGCAGAGTTGGAGATAAAATAAATGACACTCTCTATTCAGCTCTCATTATATATACAAAAGATTTTATTGATTCGCCTGGACATGAAAAATATAAGATATAACTTTGATTTAATGAATAACCCTTCACAAATCCATAGTTTAATCAATTAACCCGTTCATTATCAATACAAGATATTTAAAAATAGGGTTCTAATCAAATAGCAACAATCAATCTTATAACCTTTCATAATCATTTCTCTGATATTTTTCTTTGTTATTTGCAGATAGTTTTGCAAAATATTTACATTTAATGATATTTAGAGGAAAAGAAATGCAAATTAAAATAAAGGATAAATATAACTTACAAATTTAGATCAATACTTTGAAAAACTGGATTTATTTGGTTTCAATAGCAAGTACTATAATGATTGTAGGGCCATTGCTGACAGAAAAAGCTTTCGCCTGGATGTTAACTGTAAATTTGACCGACAAACCATTTGGACATGCGAGAGCCTGGGTGCAAGTGCAAGGCCCAAACGGGTATGTTGACAGTAAATGGTCCAACTGGAACTCTATAAGCACTGGAACTAGCTCTGGAACAGTAACGTGGAATTTACCGGACAGTCAATTTCCAGACAATTCTCAATACATAGTATGCGCATCTAGTAATGAAGTGTTAGCCTTTGTGTCTCCTAATTGTGTAAGTGGATTTCATTACAGTGGGGATGAATCAATAACCGTCTCATTAGAATAATTATTTCATTGACTGTGCATAAAGTCAACCAATGTTTTACTCATTAAATATGCAATACCAAAATTTTTATTTATTTTGATAACTTGCTTTTGCTATTGTAATATGGCCGTTAAAAAGAAGAAATAGTCCATAGGGGATTCTGAATCTTCACCATTTGTTATCGTTCTGTGCACAAGCCGTCTGGCACCGAAGTATGACAGAGATTGGCTTTGAATGTGTTTGCGTTGATGTTGGTTGGGAGCCCGTTGCCGTTGTTGATGTCCACACCGCTGTTTTGAACTATGGTGTTTGTGTTTACGTTGTTGTTTGTACTCTGACCATTCAAGAACACACCGTTGACTGAGCCAGTTATTGTGTTGAAGTCAAGGACATTTTCGCCTGAATTTATTATTGTTACACCGGCCAATTCGTTATCTGTGAGCATGTTTTGGTGTATTGCTGTTCCGGTGGAGGAGTTTGATGCAACGCCTATGCCGTTTGAAAAAATGTTGTTTGTTTCGATGCTGGTGTTTATGGCGCCTACATCGAATATTGCGATTTGGTTTTCGGTGAAGGTTACCTTTGATATCTTATTTTCTGAACCACCAGTGTTTAGGACACCTGCCTGGAAGCCCTTGACTTTGCCGCCTGTGACCTGAACGTTATTGTTGTTTGCAAGCATTATGCCCACTTTGGAGCTTTCGCCCCCAGGGCCGGTAATTGTAAACCCGTTTAAATCAATGGTAATGCCATCGGCACCCGCAATGAGCCCATCAGTGCTGCATTCAAGGTTTGCTGAGAGCTTTACACTTTCTCTAACAACTTGACCGCATGACAAATCGTTGTCATTTCCATTGCCATTATTATTACCATCATTATTAGTTGGAAGAGCGCTATTCAAAATATTCTCAATCATGCTACCGTTTTCGGTTGGCGGGTTAGTAATGGTATCAAATGATTTATTATTTCCATTATTTTCTAATTCATTTCTTACACTTTTCTCGTCTTTCCAGTCAAAGGACATCTTGTAGTATTTTGGGATTCCGACCATATCGTTTATAGATGCAAAGCTGTCAAATGATGAAGTGTGGCCGGGTTCCATATCAGAGGGACTTGCGTTGCAGCATGTGGTTATTCCTATTGTCTTGTTATTTTCATCTAAAAACTGTGCTGTTACCTTGACAGCCCCCAATGTGTTTTCTCCAATGTTTTTGATTGAGCCTTTAACATGATAATCCCCATTATCGCTTTTAGACGCTTTGGTAAACAGTATTTCTATGGCTTGTTGATTATTGCCCGGAAAATCTGTCACTTCAGAGGGTATTTGAGTTATATTGTTTTGCAAACCCGGTGAGGCATTTGCTAGTGGAATGCTGTTACTGGTTAAGTACAAAACTGATAGAAACAATGATAAAAAAATAATAACATGTGCATACATAAGATTGCGATTCATCTCCGTTTGGTAGGTTTAACCAGGGATTATTTAACTTTTTAATGTTTTTTGGAATGTTTTTTGTATCTGCGAGAAATTATTATATTTATAGATTATTGATAATCATCAAAATCTGTTAGAGACGCCCCAATACAAAAAGTCATTATATCGTAGAGGGCAAGTATTCTCTCTTTTTTTCGACAAATATAACAAAAAATAATGTATATGGATACTTAACAAATTTAGGAATGAATATCAATCTCTTTCAGTTGACGGACAAATGATTTCTTTATTTGAATCCGAATAACTTAATTTTATTACCTAATGTAACTAATACTGTTAGATATAGCGTTTTTTTCTTAATTCGTTTATTTCTGATTGATGATACTTTAAAACTTCTTTTGCGTTGAATGTGTCTAGTTCTAATTGGTCTCTTTCCATTTTGTAATCGTTTATACTTTTCTTGATATCACCTATGCCTTTAATGTCCTTCAAACCAATACGATTTTCCTTTAGATAATGCAATGTCTCTAAAAGCCCATTTGGGTTATTTCTATTCTCATCTAACATGGAGACAATCCCTCCCCTGTTTTGTAACACCAAGTAATCAGAATGGATTTTCAAGATTTGCTCTGTTGTTAAGTCAAGCCCGATGGCAACCTGAACAATTGACTTGCCCTCCAAAAACAGCTTGAAGGACTGTGATGGAATGGACAATGGCTTTTTCTTTTGGTCTTCTTGACTCACTTCACTAACGTCCCCGGTTAACTTCATCCTTATTTTCTTGATGTAGGAAAACGAAACGTGAGTCACCTTTGCAATCTCCCTTGCCGTGTGGTCTTTGTTAAGCAAGTCTATAACTAGAGCCTCTTTGTCCTTTTCATTTGAAATCATGCCATCTCATATTGTTACAGGGTTAATTTATAAAGAAATGAGTTTTGTTATCTATGTTGTTATCTTTTCTTAACTGTTATCTTTGTCACTATTTTTTTCAACTGCTACATATGTTGTTTTTTATGTTGTTTTTAGGTGAATACAACATACTTTAAAATCAAAATATGAGACAGATTATTTAGATAGATTCATTTAGAAAATACCACGGTATAACCAATATCATTTACATTGAAGGGGCCCTGTTTTATTTACTAGCATGATATAAAAAATATGGGAATTATGCCAAAGTTATTTTAGCTTTCTCATGAGGCTTAAATTTGTGCCATAATATTCCAAAGATGATGCCAAGTGCCAGCCAAAACCCAATCATGGTTAACCCACTCACAATTCTAAACGAATTTACCAAGTCCATCGGTATAGAGATTTTGTCGGCATTGGGTGGGAACAAAACAAATGCGATGGAGACTATTACTGCATAAACAAGTGGTATAATCAATGTAATGTGTTTGATATGCTTAAGCTTGTAAAACAAAATCCCAAGGGAGAGCGCAGATATTGTGGACACGG
>JBNJLU010000019.1:0-11182 GCA_050591185.1 Candidatus Nitrosocosmicus sp. | reverse complement strand
ACCTTGGAATATGAAGGCACAATGACCCAAAAAGACTTGATAAACAAAACAATGCTTCCCGAGAGGACCATTAGGCTATCTTTATCACATTTACTAAATAGGGGCTATGTCAAAAAGAAAATTTCTTTGAGAGATGCGCGGCAGAAAATTTATGAGTTAAAGATTTAGATATCCTTTTTTGAAATTTTATTCTTTATTGAAGCTCTGATGAAATGCTCAAAAGACGGCTCGGGATTTCCGGGCCTGCTATGGAATTCCCCATGATATTGGATTCCAAAATAAAATTTGTGATTTGGTATTTCCAGTATTTCAATCCTTTTTTTGTTGTCAGATGATCCAGTAAATCTCATTCCATGCTTTTCCAAAAGTTCTTTAAAATTTTGGTTAAATTCATATCTATGCCTATGCCTTCTTTCAATTGATCTACTTTTGTAGATTTCAAAAGTATTTGAATCAGAGGACAGCTCAATTTCATGCAAACCCAGCCTCATTGTGCCTCCTAAATTTTTAATATGCTTCTGTTCGGGCATGTATACTATTACAGGATTTGTGGTTTTCTCATTAATTTCGGTGGTGTTTGCGTCGTATAATTTACAAACATATCTTGCAAAAGCAATTATTGCCAATTGGAAACCAAAACATATTCCCAAATAGGGAATATTGTTGACTCGGGCATAGTTTGACGCGTTGATTATGCCCTCACTGCCCCTCCTCCCAAAACCACCAGGAACCAATATTCCATCATAATAGTAAAGTGAATCAAGACTGTTACCAAATGATCCATGATCATGCACATCACCACTTTTTACTTCGAATTTTTCAGAATCAATCCAATCAATCTCTATTTCAGTACCAAGTTTTGCACCCGCATGAATCAATGCTTGGTAGACACTGACATAGCTATCCTTCAGATTAACATATTTGCCTATTATTGCAATTTTTATATGATCATTGTAGTTAACGTAGGTTTTTGATATTTTCTTCCAATCAGAAATATCATCTAACACAAATGATAAATTCAACTTTTTTAAAATCACTTTTGCAATTCCTTGTTCATATAAAATTTCAGGCACCGAATATATTGAGGAAACGTCATGGCAAGACATTACAGATTCAGGAGAAATGTTTGCAAAAAGTGAGATTTTTCTTATTGTGTCTTTGGTCAATTGAGTTTTGCACCTTACAGCTAAAAGATCCGGCTGAATGCCGATCCTACGCAATTCCTGAACACTATGCTGCGTAGGTTTAGTTTTTTGGTCCCCCACGGTATCTAAAACCGGTGCCAAAGTTACATGAATGAATAAAGTGTCAGAATGTTCGTCTTCGAGTTTCATCTGCCTTAATGCTTCCAAAAATGGTAAGCTTTCAATATCGCCAACTGTGCCTCCACATTCAACTACCAGTATGTCCAGATTTTCTTTTACAGGTATTTCTCTTAACTGGTTTTTAATTTCATCAGTTATATGGGGAATAATTTGAACACATTGGCCAAGGTATTTACCCTCTCTTTCAGATTTTATTACATTAGAATAAATTCTACCAGTAGTAATATTGTGGTCTATGGTTAGGTTTACATCAAGAAAACGTTCATAATTACCAACATCCATGTCGCATTCACCACCATCTTCAGTTACAAATACCTCGCCATGAGTTAGAGGATTCATTGTTCCGGCATCGTAGTTAAGGTATGGGTCAATTTTTATACATGACACCTTTAACCCACAAAGTTGCAATAATTTTGCAGTAGAAGAAGTTACAATCCCTTTTCCTAAGCCAGACATTACACCACCTGTAACAAATATGAATTTTGGAGGAATAACCATAACTTTATAGAAAAGGTAAATCCATCATTCTATAATTAAGTGTTTATTAAAAAGAAAGACCATCAACACAAATAACCAAGGTTTCAGAGTATTGAGAAGCAAAAATTTATACTGAAAGGTTTTTGTATCTCGGGTCGTTAATGGTTAGTATCCCTATTATGAATTCTTTTAAAGTTGAAGATGATGGTTCCGATAACAGCAACAACAAAAATAAGGCATTAAAAGGAAAAAATGCGATAGATACACTACACAATAATATTTCCAAAGAAAATGAAAAAAACATTAACTTAAAAATATCAGACATTTATGGCGTTGACTATGATGAAGCAAATGAAATTCATATGAATTACCATACCCTCAGGATAAAAAACCTTGTAAAAAAATCCGATACCCTTCATAAAATGAGTTCTACTTTGGAAAACTATTTTGATATTTCGGTTTTGTCTTCAAAGGTTGTAACTGGTGAGATTACAGAGAACACTTGTTTGGACATTCTAATCAACACAATAAAAAATCACAACGAATACCAAAAGAAAGACAGGTACATTAACTTTTACAAGTAACTAGGATGGACAATTTCCTAAACAATATAAACCATCAATTACAATAAACCCCTTCATCTTAACATGACCATCAATAATCTAAAGTTTTTTGGAAATAGGTCCCTATTAAAAACCCTTGTAGATAACTCATTCAAGTCTATAGATAATGGATCCTATGAAATAATGAGTGACTCTAATTTCAACAACCACGCAACCATAGATTTTGGAAAAAGTTTAAGGAATTGCAATCACGCACCACTAATAACTGAAATAAAATTTTCATCCCCCTCAAAGGGCACAATACTGGATAGCAATAGCGTGAGTCTGGAAACAATAGCAACAGAAATGGAAAACGCGCATTCATCCGGTATATCCATATTAACTCAACCTTTTCTCTTTAATGGTTCTATAGACCACATTTTGAGAATTAGAAAAAAAACCACTCTACCAATTTTAATGAAGGATATCATTGTTAGCGAAATCCAAATCAATACGGCAAAAAAAATAGGGGCAGACTGTATTTTACTAATCAAAACAATCTTCGATAAGGACATGGCAGAGGGCAGTTTAGAAAAACTTGGGGAATACGCAAAAAAATTAGGTTTGCAAGTTATTGTTGAAACTCATTTTAAGGAGGAGTTTGAAGACACAATAAAACTAAATAAGAAAGGCAACAGGTTATTTGACATCATTGGGATTAACAACAGAAACTTGGACACCCTCAAAATAGATTTAGATACAACAAAACAAATCCTACAAAGCTGTAGCAAAGGTAACAATCTGGTTCTATCAGAGAGTGGAATTTACTCAAAGGAAGATATCGTTTATTTAAAGAAATTTGGAGCTGATGCATTTCTAATCGGAACAAGTCTGATGGAAAATATTGAAAATTTGGGTACGGAAATCAATAAACTCTACTTAGCCTATTAATGCAACAATAGATAAAGTATTAAGTAACAATAATCAATTTTATTTAACTTTACCGATGAAACAAAGCAATATAGGAAAATTTGGTATTTTTGGTGGAAGGCATGTTCCTGAAACCTTGATACCAGCTTTAGATGAATTGGATCACAGTTACCAAAAATTAAATAAAGATAAACAATTTCAAAAGGAATTGACATATCTGCTGCAAAATTATGCCGGGAGACCAACTCCACTATACTTTGCAAAAAACTTGACCAGACACCTAAAAGGCCCAAAGATTTTTTTGAAAAGAGAAGACCTTTTGCATAGTGGTGCCCACAAGATTAACAATACAATTGGCCAGGGCCTGCTAGCCCATAAGATGGGGAAAAAAAGGATTATTGCAGAAACAGGCGCTGGACAGCACGGTGTGGCAACCGCAATGGCCTCTGTGATTTTTGGCCTGGAAACGGAGATTTACATGGGCGCAAAGGATGTTGAAAGACAACAATCAAATGTTTTTAGAATGAATTTGCTCAATGCAAAGGTTCACGCCGTTACTTCTGGTTCAATGACACTAAAGGACTCCGTTAATGAAGCATTACGAGACTGGATAACAAATGTTAAAACCACTCATTATTTAATAGGGACAGTTATGGGGCCACACCCATTTCCCACAATTGTAAGGGATTTCCAAAGCATTATAGGAAGAGAGATCAAAGAACAAATAATCCAAGAAACAGGATCGTTACCCGACTCCATCATAGCATGCATCGGAGGTGGGAGCAATGCAATAGGCACCTTTTTTCCGTTTATAAACGATAGCAAGGTACAGCTGTATGGGGTTGAAGCCGGGGGTAAAGGGGTAAACTCAAAACATCACGCGGCAACTCTATCCAGAGGCAAAATAGGTATCCTGCATGGGATGAAGAGCTATTTTCTTCAGGATGAAAACGGGCAAATAAGGGAGGCTCACAGTATATCTGCAGGACTTGATTATCCCGGGGTAGGTCCGGAACACGCCTATCTTAGAGACAACAAAAGGGTAAACTACTCTGTAGTAACAGATGACGAAGCCATTAGAGCATATTTGCTTTTGTCAAAACTGGAAGGAATTATACCGGCTTTAGAATCATCCCATGCTATAGCTTATCTGGTTAAAAACTCAAAGAAATTTTCCAAAGACAACACGGTTGTTGTTACCATCTCTGGTAGAGGCGATAAGGATCTTCAAATAGTTAAGGAAAATCTAGAGGCTATAGAAGGATCAAAAGAAAAAGACCAGTTAATGAAAAAAAAGGCGGGTATTAGCGATGCCTGAAAGAAACAAAGTCAATGCACTATTTGACAAGCTTTTAGAAAAGGGGGAGAAAGCCCTAATCTGTTATGTTGTTGGGGGTTATCCAGATATGGAAACGTCTAAAGAAATTGTCAGCACTCTGATAGAGTCAGGCGCAGACATAATCGAAATCGGCATACCGTTTTCAGATCCCATGGCAGATGGGCCAATTATTCAAGCTGCATCCCTAAAAGCATTGGCCAGGGGAGTAACACCATCAACATGTTTCAGATTTGTAAATGGGATGAAAAAAAAATACAATGACACCCCTTTTCTTTTTATGACGTACTCCAATATCGTTTTTTCAAACAACCCAAAGAATTTTTTATCCGCTGCAAAAAAAAACCATATAGACGGTTTTATAATACCGGACCTAAACATTGAAGAATCCCGGGAGTATATTGGCATTGCGAGACAATTGGGATTAGCAACCGTCTTTTTATCTGCACCAAATACCACCAACAGAAGATTAGCGGAAATAGCCTCCGTTTCATCCGGATTTGTATATATGGTATCAATCTTTGGAACCACCGGCTCCAGGTCAAAATTTGAAAAATACACGTTTGAAGCAGTAGCGAATACCAAGATAATTACAAACAGATATAAAATTCCGCTGGCTGTGGGTTTTGGAATAAGCAATCCAAAGGACGGGAGAAACATAATAAAATCAGGAGCCGATGGGATAATCGTTGGTAGCTCTTTACTGAAACTAATTTTAGAAAATGAAAACGATAAGGATAAAATGCTTTTTTATTTGGGCAACTTTATAAAGGAATTAAAAAGCATTTGCAGATAATCACTCATTCTGAAACTAAAGTTCTACCATAATATGAATGAAATAGAATTAAAAATAAAATTTATCGATTTCCTTAAATCCAACAGCAGCCACAATTTCTTTTCAAACTATGACTACAAACCTAGTAACATTATAGAAATAAAGAATGAGGGGTTAAACAAAAAATTTGACCTAATTTTAGCAATGATAAAAACAAAGGAGATAAATCTGAAAAACTTAAACAACAAATCCATTGAAATTGATGAGGACATAAAAAGCATTTTTTTTAGAAACCAACTACTCCAATCCATTTCCGACAGATACAAAGTAAAAATACAAAATCTGATTATTTACCCAATTGAAATCAAGTCGGACAAAGACAAACTAGACGAACGATTGTCAAATCAAATAATTGAGGCAATACTAACCTTTGGCCGCTCAATTATCATTTTGGACAATGACCATGCCAACAGGATTAGGAAAAATGGACTCCACAAAATAGTACCTTCAACAATTATTGGGTAATTGAATGATAAACAAATGTTCACCATGATAAATAAATATAACAGAGTATTCTCAGACAGCCTATTAAACATAAACAAAGCTAATCTCATAAGGTCGCTTGAGAAGTCAAACATAGACATCAACTATAACAGTCTGTATAGAAACCTACGAAACATCCAAAAGATAAACCAAAAGCTAATCTACAACCAAATCTTTAACTATGAACCCACACTATTTGACGACGAAATAGATTTCATCAAAAATTTTTCCGGCATAAAACAGAATATTTCTTTCAAAAAAGAGATTGTAAATTTGGCAAAAGAGTCAAAAAACTACAAGATTACGGAGTTTTTCAGTTAACTGTTATCAAACCCGTGTTATCGCTAGCATAGCCTAAAAAATTCATTTTGATTATGTGTGTTTTACCCCTTCCAAGAGGAAAAAAGATTTCCAAATCATCTAACTTATCTGACACTTCTATTCCCTCCAATTTCTTTATCACTACATGTATGGTCTCATGGGATATCACCCTTTCAATCAGACCCTCTAGGTGACCAAAGCCATTTGTTCCGTTCATTTCAGAAAACCTAGAATGGATAAGCATTAATGAATATCCCATCAATTCATTTTGGAAATAGAATGGATTATCGTATGTGCAGTATTCTTGAGAGTCATCAAAAGAACACGCCACAATTACATCAATTATTCCCATAGCATATCCCTGCAAAATCCAATAAAAAACATTACTCATATTTGCATTAAATGAGTATGGATTATATCAAACTAAATTATTTTAAATAGTTAATTATGAAAGTTTTACAATTACACGTTGATTATGTAGAATATTATCCTGTTAATACTGAAATCAAAGAAGCCGAACCCGACATAGTTAAAGAAAAAAAGAGAATTGAAGAGTCGGTTGTCATTCTTATATCTATCGAAAAAAACGATAATGACGAACAAATAATCAACGATTTCATAAAGGATGTCAGAATCTATTTGGATAAAATCAAGTGCGATTCGGTATTACTGTATCCCTACTCTCACCTAAGCTCAAATCTGGAATCCCCAGAAAACGCATATAACTTGCTAAGACAGATTGAAACAAAATTAAGGGAAAACCTAAAGGATGTAAAGGTAACAAGAGCACCATTTGGTTGGACCAAGGAATTGAACCTAAAAATCAAAGGACATCCCTTAGCCGAAAACTCCAAAGCATTTACAAAAAAGGAAAATGGCATGGCAGGCAGTAACCAAACAAACCAAAATGAGGGAGACTCCCTACTTGCAACTTCAAATGCCATATCCGCTGAAGGTTCACTGAAATCCTTTTGGTACGTTTTGGATATGGACGGCAACCTGATACCACATGAGGACTACCCGTATAAGAAAAGCGATGACAACCTGAAAGCGTTACTAAACTACGAGTTATTAAAGAAAAGAACAGTAGACGAACAACCGCCACACGTTAAACTAATGAGAAAGTTGGGGATAGCAGACTATGAGCCTGCCTCCGACCCCGGAAACATTAGGTTTTATCCAAAAGGCAGGCTCATGAAATCCCTTTTAGAGCAATTTATCACAAAAAAGGTTTCCCAATATGGGGGATTGGAGGTTGAGACCCCCATCATGTATGATTCCCATCACCCATCCATGGAAAGTTACTTTAACAGATTTCCAGCAAGACAATACAACATTAAATCCGATCAAAAAGAACTGTTCCTTCGCTTTGCAGCATGTTTTGGCCAGTTTTTAATGGCCAAGGATTTTCAAATTTCTTATAAAAACTTGCCATTAAAACTGTACGAGCTCACAAGATACAGTTTCAGAAGGGAAAAAAGCGGTGAGCTGGTTGGCTTAAGGAGATTGAGGGCATTTAGCATGCCGGATTGTCACGCGTTTTGTAAGGATATGGAGCAATCAAAAGAGGAATTTATGGAAAGATTGGAGTTATCAAAGTCAGTAATTGAAGAAATTGGTATCTCACTGTCAGACGATCTCGAAATGGCCATAAGATTTACAGAAGACTTTTATATAAATAACAAGGATTTTATTAAGCAGTTTTGCCTCAAGATAAAAAAACCGATATTGGTTGAAATGTGGAAAGAGAGGTTCTTTTATTTTGTGCTAAAGTGGGAATTCAATTATTTGGACAACCTGGGGAAAGCTTCTGCCCTATCCACAGACCAAATAGATATTGAAAACGGATTGCGCTACGGAATTACATTTGTGGATGAGAGTGGCGACAAACAAAATCCAATAATTTTGCACAACTCGCCAAGTGGAGCTATTGAAAGGGTGATTTTTGCGTTACTGGAAAAATCCGCAAAACTAATGAAGCAGGGAAAAACACCCTATTTGCCCCTATGGCTAATGAATACCCAGATAAGATTGATTCCGGTAGATAAGGATTTTATCCCAAAATGTATAGAAATCAGCAACTATCTTAAAGAAAACGACATACGTGTCGATATAGACGACAGGGACGAATCGCTGTCTAAACGCATAAGGGAGGCGGAGATGGAGTGGATTCACTATATAGCCATCATAGGCAAAAAGGAGACAACAAACAACACCATTTCTATTCGGGATAGGATAAGAAAGAGCAATCATGAACTAACAGCTGAGGAAATCCAAAAAACCATCACAGGTATAGTCAATGACAAACCGTTTTTACCTATAAACCTGCCTGAATTTTTATCGGCCCGACCCAAAATAATGATGTGACAGCCAAATCAGGTGCTTTTTCTATAGGTGTGAGTGTGTGGGGGTATTTTTTCATCTATGAAAAAAAGCGCATCATAAGTTCTTTATAAAATTATGAGTCAGTATCCTCAATATCGTATTGATTGCCAAAGCTCCCTCCCTGTAATCGTTATTTTTCAACCCGGTTTCCACAAAATCCAACCCAACAAAATTGGAGGAGTCATCTATGCTATTAATTATTTCGCAAATTTGGAAGGGATTCAGCCCAAATGGTTCTGGAGTCCCTGTACAGGGAACATATGAAATATCATACACATCAATATCAAAAGATATGTAGATATTCCTATCCCTGGATTTAGATTTTATCCAGTCTGTCAAAGAACTAAATGAATTGTAACAATGCCAGGCATCAAATGTTGTGATTTCATTATCTGTTGCAAAATAGTTTTCGTTTTTATCGGATTGTCGTATTCCGATTTGAACGAGATCTCGGCCTTTCAGATACCCTTCATTGATAAGATGATAAAACGGGGTTGTGTGGCAAATTTCCATCCCATCGTAAATCGGTTTTAGGTCTCTGTGGGCATCAAAATGTATCAACAAAGGGTTTTTCTTTGAGACTTCTTTAAATATGGAATAAGTAACTGTATGCTCCCCTCCCAAAACTACAGGTTTCTTATTTAGTCCGAACAAATGCGATATTATTTTGGAAATCTGACCATCAAACTCATTCCAGAATGACTTTATCTCGCCTTTGTTGTTTACATCGAAATTTTTGTTGGTTGATAATAACAGGTCACCTAAATCATATATTAGAGATTTGTCAAAGACCTCAAGGTTTTTTTCATAGACTAGCGTTTCTACCTGATTTGCAGAGGTTATTCTAATGGATTCTGGGCCATAGGAGGTTGTTTTGCCAAATGTGGTGGTTATATCTATCGGAAGCCCTATAACATTTACATTTGATTCAGCAAAAGATATCGGCTTTGGAATATCGCAAAAACAGCATTTTGAATTTGTATATTCGGGTTTGATAAAAAGGTTTTCAAACAGGGAAAGTTCATCCATTTCAATCAACTATCAGGTCGTCAATATATAAAACAGCGGAGATTGGGCTAATTCCAAAACAATTCATCCAGATTTGTTTGGCGAGGCTTTCCAATTATTGATTTGAAATTCAGATTTAAAGACGACAGGATTTGGTCAAACGTTGACTCCATTGTTTCCAGGTATTTTTCAGTATCAATGTCCATTTGGTTAGCTAATACAACAGGTTTTACACCATCCAAAGTCCTGGTCTTTACATATGAAATAATATCACCTGCCTTTACCTGCTTTCCTATCTCCACCAACTGTTTTGCGGCCTTGATATGCTGAGGGATTCCCTTGATGTTTTCTATTTCATTTTCTTTGCCATCTAGGGAAAAGGATTTATCATTTCGCTTTTCTGAAGTCTTTATGCCGTAATTGCTAGGGGACTTATTCACCATGACATTAAAACTCAATTCCTCAAGGGAAATCCTTTTATTTTCTAAATTTTCTGCAATTGATTGAACTATTTTTTTTATCTTTTCTTTTGCCTTTTCAAAATCGTTTTCAGAAAAGACCTCCTTTAGCACATTCAATATGTCGTAAAAAGCGTGCCTGATGATTGGTGGGGTGTGGGACTTCTTCCCAGTTAGTCCCTTTACGTCTACAGTGCCATCTTCCAACACTCCGAGATAATTCTTTTTTAGTGCACTAAAAACTACATACCTATATCGTTTATCTATCTCTAAATCAATACCCAATTCCTTTCTTGCCCAAGAAGAGATCGTATTCAATCCGTCTTGGGACGGATTCTTCAAAAAGAGAGAGTCCGTATCACCATATACAACTTGGATGTTATTTGTATCGCATTTTTTTATAGTTTTTGTTGTGGTGATTCTTCCGATTGCCGCGGTTGCTTCAGCTACAGGCAAGCAGTACAGGGGGAATATTTCCGCACCCATTACACCATAGGTAGCATTTAAAATAACCTTGATTGCCTGGCTAATTACCCCATATAGCTGCTTATCTTCTGTTGATAAAGAATTATCCTTTGAAAGGTACTTGTAATAATTGACTCTTAAATCCCTCAAGGTACCTATTAGTACAGAAGTCATACCTCGTTTTTCCTTGCAAACCCAATGATTTGTTTGCTCAATGTGGGTATTTGGATCGTTTCGGCATCTTTCATGTGGGCAATTAACTGTCTCATATGATAAATTGTGAACCTTAATTATGCTAGGATATAGGCTGGCAAAATCCACAACCACCACATTGAAATGTATCCCCAAAACGGGTTCAACAACAAGGCCACCACGGTATTTTTTTTCTTTTATGATGGCCACTGTAGAAGATGTTCCTTTTTGCTGTAATTCCTCTCTTCGGGGTATAATGATATTTTGTTGCCTGTGTTCATAAAACATCATGGACCTAATCCATTGATTTACCCCAAACCTTGTGATGTCTTCGATAGACATTCTGGAAATTCTCGAAATGATAATTAACAATTTTATCAATAAATTATCGTTAAACGATGACAAACGAAAAGTCAAATCCGCGT
>JBNJLU010000018.1:0-11205 GCA_050591185.1 Candidatus Nitrosocosmicus sp. | reverse complement strand
CCTCTATTTTAATTTTATAGTTAACCCAAAGTTCATTTTTTAATTTGCCATACCAATCAAGATAGGACATTACAGACTTTTCATTTTGGGAAATCTGGTAGAGGTTATCCCTTGTCTGCCCTATTTGTAGCTCAAGGCCATCTATTTCTTTTATTAAGCCTGATCTGTATACTTCAAGCTCGTTGCATTCTTTTTTCTTTTGGGCGATGGTGTTGGAAACTTGGGAGAAAAACGGAATTTTGACTTCGGGAGGTGATGATGATGATGATGATGGGGAGAAGGGGTCTTGTTGCCCTGTTTGTGGATCTGAATCGGTTTTATATGAATCTGGAATGGAACCTGAGCTATTATTTGGTGACACTTCCATAGGTGTATGCTGGTCGTAGTTTTTTTCGTTGGAATGGTGATTACGGCAATCAAGCAAATCCTTAATCCACAAAGGCACAATGGTGGGTTGAATCCCTAAACTTGTGCAGTTTTGGTACACTGTCTCAAGGAAGTAGGAAATCTCATTGGTGGCATCATCATCGTATTTGGCATCATCATCGTCCTCTCCAATGCCAAGGTTTTTCATCAGCTGTAGCATCCTATAGCCTTGTGCGCATTGTTTTATGGAGATGCCGGATTTTCTAACCGTGACCACAAAGTCCCGTACCTCCTCAATATTTGGCATTCCCATTTTGTTTTTCCAATTGCCTATCAGATAATGCACCTTGCCTTTTGATATGCCGGTTTCATTGGCTATTTGGTTCAGTGTTTTTCCCTTTAGGTATTCCTGTATTACTATTGAGGTGTGGCTGTTTGACATGTTAGAGTCTGTCATGGTATATGTTATCTATTGAAACAGAAGGTTTAAAAGGTATTTAAATTTTGGTCATTTTGGTCATTTGACTGGTCAATTTGGTCAATCGCTTGGTCATTTTTATTGTATATGGCAATATAGAAGAAATTTTTAATAGTTTTAGAGCATCTTCAGGTTAGCATTCCCCTTATTCCATAGCGCAGGCCCTTAGAAACAAAGATCAAAAACTTGCTATTGGAAGACCCAATTATAAATTCAATCGCAAAAGCAACAACAACAACAACAACAACTATCAATACCCACCATCTTTTACAGTATGCATAAAGAGTTCCAATGCCTTAAAATCAAATGGATCCTGAAATGCAAGAAAGAATTGATTTATCCCCGCTTCGGTGTACTCTTTGATTCTTTTTGAAATATTGTCAGGCGTCCCAACAAGTCCATTGTTTAAGATTTGGTTATATACCGCAGGTCCTCTTTCCATCGCAAAAATTCTCTTTTTATATTCAAGTTCACTTTCAGATTCTGCAATTAAAACATCAAGTTCAATTGATCTTGATATTTTTCTATGGTCGTATTGATCATCGCCTTTTTTAAGAGCCGTGACAAGACCATCAAAATGAGCATTTAAAGAAGAAAACTGCGTAGGTGAAAGGTATGATGATTCCCAAATGTCAGCATATTTTGCAGCTATCCGCATCATTTGGCTTTTCTTTGCAGCAATGGTTACGGGAATTTTTTTTGCAGGTTTGTTAAAACTAGCTCCATTTATTTTAAAGTAATCACCTTTAAAACTTACAGATGACGGTATAGGAGACACGGAACCATTGTTTTCTAGTAGCATTTTTAAAACATGGATACCCTCATTTAATATTGAAACCCTTTTTCCTTTTTCAGGGTAATCTATTCCATATGGGTACCACCATTGGGTGGCATACTGAAGTGTAGCTCCAGCACCGGTCCTAAGCTCAAGTCTGCCACCAGATATTTCCTGAAGGGTAATTGCCTGTTTAGCAATCAATGCAATGCCCCTGTATTGCGGTAGCAAATATGTGATAACAGGTCCCAATTTTATTTTTGTGGTTAAAGACGACAGGGCAGATATAACTGTCCAGCAATCCAAATCAAGGTCTGCTAAAGATTCACCATAAAAGAACCCATAATAACCCAGGTCTTCTGCCAATATGCAAGCATCTTTAATTTTGTTGTAATCTGCACCCCAAATTTCAAGGCAGAATGATATTTCCTCTTTTGTCAAAGAACATGTTTGCAAATATGTTCAGCGTATAAAAAATTTTATAAACACAAACAAGGAAAGAGAATGAAATTAAAAAAAACAAAGAAAATTTTTTTTGCCAATTATGGCATTTACAGAATATGATCCTTATTGGCGAGAATTTTTTTTTCAGTTCATATACTGAACAATTACCTTATCAAAACCACAAAGAGAAAGAAAGTTCAGTTAAATCAAACAGAGGCACTAGGCTCTTATACCACAAGAATTTGGGCCCGTCTCTAGATCACTTTGTCCTATCAAGTTGCAGGGGACCATACCTTTGTTTATTGATACTATTTTTTCATAGTTCATTGGTTGTTGAGATGGAATGCTTCTTAATATGGATTTGATAAACTTGTCCTCAGATACAGTATCAGACACTATGTCCATGTTTTCTTTGATAGATTTTAATGTCCTGTAGATTGGTTTGCCATGCTCAAACCTCTCGCTGAAATGAGAAGGCAAAATTATAGTTTCTTCAGGCAGTCTCAATATCTTTTGATGGTAACTATTATAGAGATGGTGTGTAAACTCTTCAGCTTTATTATGCAGATCTGGTCTTCCAACCCCATCCACAAATAACGTATCTCCGGCAAATAAATAGATTTTACTAGAATTGGGATGCCCGTTTTTTTTCTGTATACCATCATCGCCATATCCCATTTCTTTAGGTTCATCAATCTGAAGTTTAAAACACACACTGCCATTTGTGTGTCCCGGAGTGTGAATGGCATCCAAGGTAACTTCATTGCCAATCTTTATTTTATCGCCATCTTTGAGTGATTTGAAGTTTAATCCATCGGCATTAGGGATATCATCTAATTCATACGGCTCCAAAGAGCTAACGTACACATCACACCCATATTTTTTTGCCAGTTTTGTGTTACCAGAAAGATGATCTGCATGTAGATGCGTATCAAGCATTCCGGTAATTTTTAGGTTGTTTTCATTTACAATCGTGCTAACATAGTCATCAATTTCGCATGTTGAATCTATAACTGCGGCCTTTTTATCAGCAAGATTTGCTATAATATAGCTCATGCATCCACGGGATACCCGCCTTATCTGCCACACCATCAAAGAGGATGGCGATGTCAATGACGATCCAGGAGAAGGAGGAGGAGGAGAACCGATATCAAGGATTTGAGCAATGTCATAAACCGTATTCCAGCCAGATAAACCCCCTTCCATGCTCTTTACATTGTATCCCCTAGCAGAGAGCATTTGAGCCGCACTCATGGATCTGTTTCCCCTAGCGCAAAAGGTAACAACCTCTTTATCTTTTGGAATAT
Organism: Candidatus Nitrosocosmicus sp.; assembly: GCA_050591185.1. Taxonomy (GTDB): domain Archaea; phylum Thermoproteota; class Nitrososphaeria; order Nitrososphaerales; family Nitrososphaeraceae; genus Nitrosocosmicus. Next base: position 7,835 of record JBNJLU010000018.1, on the reverse strand, counting down.
TTTTCAATGAATCAGATGACAATAAACTATCTACCGGGATTAAAGGAGTATCATCATACCTATCATAGAACACCTTCCAAGTTTTGTGTTCCTGAGGATCCCTCACATCCAAAATATAGATGTCCTCCCCATCGTCTATCTTTTTCTTTAGGTCTGCAGGTTTTATCTTTAAATTGTTATTGTTGTTGTTGTTGTTATTTGGGTTTTTACTGTGATCTTCAGAAGTCATTTTCACAATATAATAAAGTATATGTCAAATATATTTAAATCAATAAATTCAGAATTTAGCAGAAAACAAAGAAAATTTTCCCATGTTTTAACATCATACTTTAAACTACGGCATAAACACCATTTGAAGACAGGTCTCCATACTCATTTGTCTGTCCAAAACCTAAAAAAAAGGTTTGATCGCAATGTTTGATAACCAGGCATAGAAAATCGATTGACTTGAACCAAAGAAACAATTGTTTTTAAATTATAACATGGCATTCTTAAACGAGACGGAACTTCAATTGTTTTAATTGTACTTTGTTATCGCTTGAGGCCTTTTTAAGAGATTTTGTCATTGAGCATCTTTATATTGGCATGCAAATCAAAACATGGCCTTCAATGTTAAACACATAATCAAAAAATAGTCGCCTTTTTTTTAGAACTATCAATCAGGCTCTGTATGAATTATTACTCTTGAGGCCGCCGTATTTTTTAGAATGAGGTTTTGGATATCAGTCGCTATTTGGTGTGCTGTCACAACAGATAATTCATCACCCCTTGAGATGGAGTCTTTATTCACATTATCATTATTATTATTATTATTATTTCCCATTTTGACAAATGAATGGTTTAACTTTATGGTCAAAGTGATGTGGATTTCATTTCCTGCAAACACCAATGCAACATCTTTGCAGTCAGAAACACCTTTTACAGACAATGCAATACTCTTTATTTTATCTAAAAAGGTCTGATCGGTATTCTCCTCCTTGCCAATGGATGTCTCGATATCCACCTCAGTTTCGATATGTGTGGTTATGGTCTTTATGCTTGGGATTTCTTTTTGTATTTTTCTTTCAAAATCGTCAACAATATCATGGGCCGTTTTTAAATCCAATTTGCTATCAATCTGAACATCAAGGTAAAGATGTAGTAATGATAATGCAGATGATATAGAGGGGTGTAGGTTGCCGTCATCACCTCCCACCATAACTGCTTCTTTCTGAATTGAATTTGCAGCAGAATCATGCTGGGCAGATGTGGAAAGATAAATGGAATGGATGTTTTTTATAGCAGGATAATTTGTGGCTATCAGCCTTATTTTGTCCTTTATTGTTTCAGTCATGTCATCCTCAACTGCATCAACATGAACAACAACGTCAGAATTTGGCAATATCTCATCCTTAATTTTATTCTCGACATTGGTCGCTATCCTATGGGCTTTATCGTGAGTAAAAATCCTTGGCACTTCGATATGCAGATCAACAAAAGTTTCAGAACCCACCTTTCTTACACGGACACTATGAGCATTTTTTACACCTTCAAATCCGGTTACAGATTCAAGTATTTGTCCCTGGATGCCCTTTGGGGCCTTATCTAAAAGCACATCCAATGTTCTTCTCCCTAAACCTAAGGAGGTATAAACTATTACACCTGCCACTGTGATGGCAGCATAGGAATCTGCATTTGGAATACCAAACAAATAGACAACAGCTAAACCCACAAGTACTACTCCGGAGGTTAGCATGTCAGCCTTAAAATGCAAAGCATCGGCTTCTAGCGCTTGGCTTCCGTATTTGCGGGCTATCCTATACAGTACTCGGGAACGGTTAAAATTTATCACTATGGAAACAATCATGATTGCAAATGAAAACACAGTGATTTCAGGTCCACTATGAACAAAAAATATTCTCCCTATGCCCTCATAGAATATCCAGCCTGCAACTCCAAATAAGAGAATCGTCTCCCCAAGGCTAGTCAAACTTTCAAACTTTGCATATCCATAGTGGTGTTCCAAATCCGGTGGCCTCATAGCCATCCTTACCGCATAAAGAGTCATTGTGGCTGCGATTACATCCAGACCTGAATGCAATGCTTCAGATAAAATTCCAAGACTACCCGTTGCAATAGCTATAATAAATTTAGATACAGTAAGGCTAACAGAAGCTATGATTGAGGTTATGGCAACCCTAGTTTTTTCCCTATGTTTTTCTTTTAGCAAAGAAACAGATTCAGACGGGACATTTTGATTTCCTTTGCCATTACCCTTATTATGTATATGGGGATTGTTTTCACTCGGTGATCCTTTAGAATTATTATCCTTTCCCTTTACCACTAATGCTAGTAGAATAGAAATTTGTCATATATAATAGATTTGAAGAGATGCGTGGCAGTACCGTTAGTAGAGGATTATGATGAAGATGTTATTGTTAATTGCAAGAGCGAAATGAGATTGCAGACACTAGAAATGATTGAAGATAAAGATGAAACAGATAGCATCTATAGATTTTAAATGCTAGTTTTGTTTTTATCAATATTATCAGCATTCACAAATTAAAAATCGTCTTGTATTATTTGTCATATGCACCAGCAACAGAGAATACATATACGAATAATAGATTACCAATCAGCCCAAATATATGAAATAGTTTTATTTATTAGAAAAAATTATCATTTAAAATAAAAGATAAGTGGTTAATGATGCTTGTACTTGATCTAAAACACTGTTGATCTCATTGACTGCTTTTGCCTGATGCTGTCTAGTGATGCGTTACTGGTTATTTGGCCCCTTAACCTCTCTCAACAGATCCTCACCATTGGATGCCTCAATATGCTCAAAATTGTTCAAATAGGCTGTTGTGTTGCACCTAATGTACAGATAGGAAAATAGCCATATGCTATTTTATTATCCAATATTATAAAATATTAACATGGTAATAACAATTTACCAAGGCTAACATTTATAATCCCTCTCAACAATTATCCATTATTGACAAAGGCACAAATACTGTTGATTTCAGTTTTTGCACTATCCATAATAACCATAACACTTGTTGTGTCTTCATTTATTCAGCTTCAAGTCATTGCACAAAATGGCTCAGATGAGGAGAAAGAAAGACAAAATGAAAAAATTGTTACTGGCGGGCACGGAAGTGGATATGGTTCTATTGATACTTCTGGTGATGTTTTGGATTCTATGAATAAAGACACTATATCTAAAACGGATATAGAGCCTATGAAATACCTAAGGGAGTTTAATTATGGACAAGTGTCCACAAATGAAAACGGAACAACGGTACGAGAATATACAATAGTTGCACAAGACAAGAACCTTGAGATATCGCCTGGCGTTTTTTTTGATACATGGACTTTTAACGGAACAATCCCAGGTCCAACGATTAGAGCGACAGAAGGAGACACGGTTAGAATAAATTTCATAAACAATGGTTCACATTCGCACACAATGCATTTCCATGGTATACATAAATCAGAGATGGATGGTGTGTTTGATAATATTGCACCTGGTGGTAAGTTTGTATATGAATTTACTGCCGAACCTTTTGGAGTATTTCCCTACCATTGCCACGTACAGCCTTTAGAGGAGCATATTCAAAGGGGTCTTTATGGTGTCTTTATTGTTGATCCCAAAAATACAACAAGGCCACCAGCTGATGAAATGGTTATGGTAATGAATGGTTATGATACAGATTTTGACACAGAAAATAACTTTTACACCGTAAACGGAATCTCCAATTACTATATGCACCAACCCATTGAAATTGAAAAGGACAGGTTAATACGAGTATATCTCGTGAATATGCTTGAGTTTGACCAGATAAACAACTTTCATTTGCATGCCAATATGTTTAATCTCACTAGAAGTGGAACAAGCTTGACCCCACACGAATTAACAGATGTGGTGACAATGAGCCAAGGTGAAAGAGGAATACTGGAATTTACATACAAATATCCTGGTCCATACTTGTTTCATGCACACAAGACAGAGTTTGCAGAAAAGGGCTGGGTTGGCACATTATTGGTGAAAGAATCTAAAAACCAGCAAGATATTGTGGCTCTGAACAAGGGAGAAAAGTCACCACATCCAGCTGAGATTAATAACAATGCTACTACTACTTCTTACGCTAAAGAGGAAATCAAAACAAGTTCCTCTAATTTTAAAGATGGCACTAATCACTTGGCAGGTCAATCCATCTAAGGAACAATAAGAGAAGGAGTAGTGGATATAGAAATGAAAATAAAAGAAAGCACTTTTGATGGCAATGATAAAAATGATTACAGGGTTAGGAAAGCAAAAACAGTTGCTGTTGCAATAATTCCTTTAGCAGTATTGGCAGGAATGATTATATTTCTTTTTGGCCCGGGACAGACGCTTCTTAATACTGGAATACCATTGCCTGATGTCACCATTGAAAGAATAGAATTTCACGAAGGCGAAATCATATCACTAATAAGAAACACAGGTCCTGAGACAATTGAAATCTCACTAGCTGACGTAAATGACAGAATAACGGCAGCTGCAATTGAACCAGGTAAAACTTTGCCAAGACTTGCAGAGGCTAAAGTCATAATACCCTTCAATTGGAATGAAGGAGTGCCATATGAGATAGGAATCACAACCTCTGATGGCACAAGATTTAGCAAAGGTGTAGAAGCTGCGGCTCTGGCGCCTACCCCAAACATTCAACAGGCATCTTTTTTTGCAGTAATAGGTACTTATGTCGGAGTTATTCCTGTATTGATAGGCCTTTTGTGGTACCCATTCATTAAAAGACTGAGCACAAACAAGTACAATTTTTTCCTTAGCTTGACTGCGGGCCTGTTGGTGTTTTTGGGTATCGATGCCTTGGTAGAAGGAAATGAAATTGCTGGGGAAAATGTTGCTGGAGCCTTTAACGGCCAGGTGTTGATTGCAATGGTTACAATCATTTCATTTTTGTCATTGTTGTACATATCTGAAAAACTTGTTGAACGTGCTACTACTAAAAAAAAATACCCGCCCCCTTCTGCCAACATATCCACACCAACGCCATCACAAGCACCAACAGTGTTACCTATCCCTAATTCAGTCTCTGAAAAAGAAATGATGGCAAAGCCCCTAGCAATATCGTTGATGATAGCAATAGCCATAGGGTTACACAACTTTGGTGAGGGTTTGGCGATAGGCGCTGCAGTGCTGCTAGGCCAAGTCGCGTTTAGCACCTTTCTGATAGTTGGATTCACATTACACAATACCACCGAAGGTTTGGCGATAGTAGCCCCAATGGCTAAGGCAGGTAAAGTCAAGATTCGAAAACTGTTGCTAAGGGGGCTGATAGCTGGTGTTCCCACGATTATAGGAGCATGGATTGGCGGGTTTATGTATTCCCCTTTTGCTGCAATAATATTTTTGTCAATAGGCGCTGGTGCGATATTTCAGGTGGTGTTCTCCATTGCCTCAATGATGGCAAAAGATAGCAATAAAAACAATGATCAGAACAATGAGGAGAACAATAAAAAATCGTCTTTCCTAAGTGCTCCTGTTATTTCAGGGTTTGTAATGGGGATGGCAATTATGTATACCACATCTTTGCTTATACCATCCTGATGGTGATATGCATGTACATATATGATAAATCAACTAAAAAGAAAGATAAAAAACAATTGGAGAAGGAATATCATTGTTTAGTGAAACAGACGATGGATTGAATATGACCGGCAATAGTCGCCTTGAATCTATTCGCGATGCTCATAATAACCAGAGGCGGGAAGGAAAAGATGAGCGCATCGACACCACCGATGCAATGGAGGATTACCTTGAAGTAATGTATGAATTAATACAAAAAAAAGGGTATGCTACAACTGTGGATATTGCAAACTATCTCCACGTAAGTTCACCAAGTGTCACGAAAATGGTCAAAAGGTTAGATAAAATGGGCTACCTGATATATGAAAAATATCGTGGACTACAACTAACCCCTGATGGAATCGCTGTTGCTAAGAACATCCATAAAAGCCATGACCTGCTGGTCGAATTTCTAAAAATGATTGGAATAGACGAAGAGATCGCAAACAGGGATGCAGAGGGTATTGAGCATCACCTGCATCCTCAAACTATGGAAAAATTAGAGGAATTTATAGAAAAGTATAAGAGAAAAAAGGGAGTTACATGAAATTGGCAATTGTATTATCAAGGTTTTACATAGTCGCTCAACAGGCTTCCAACTAGAAAAGCAACTGAAGCTGCTATTGTGCCGATCATCAGTGTATTTAATCCGGATTTTATGGGCGACTTATCCACAACTTTTCCTTTAATTAAGCCAATCAAAAAGAAAGAAACGGCAGTAAACGCAATCGAATAGATAAAAATATGCAATATATAATTACCCATAGGGATGTCTAGATAGTATATCAGGGTAAGATTATTCTTATTATGAAATAACTGACATTAAGGATTATTCGTCAGATAAGACATGAGAGACAATAAAAAACGTAATGCATGATACGCAATAAAATGATTTATGGTGATGGGCAACCAAGACATAAGGACTGACAGTCAAGATTTGGCTTGTTACCACTATCATATTCAGTCAAATGTGGAATTTGAAATATACAATTTAAGAAATTACATTTACATATGAAGTGATATTCTTTAACATTTATTTTTGTTCGATTTGTCTAAAACTTTTTGATCATATCGATTTTTTTTTATAAGCAATGCCATTTCAAATGCACCACGAATTGTTCCAACTATATCTTTGTGCATTTTGGAGTTTTTCCCTTTTTCCACCTGAGTACTGATACCAACACTCAAACTAGAAATCATCGCATTATAATTGTTCTCCATATCCTCGGCATGCCACCCTCTTGTCCAACCAACAAATGGAAATTTTCCAAATACAAAACCCAATTGGGACCAGAATGACATTAGTTCCCCTGCAACGTGTTGGACATTGTCCTGACCCCCTGTAATTATAAAAGATGCTACATTGTCTCTAATAAAATACCTATTGTGGGTAATAGATTGGTTTTGAACACAGTTCATCCTTTGAATCATTTTGTAATATAATGAACTAGCACTTCCCCACCTTATTGGAGTAGCAATTAACACTACATCTGCCCATAGAATTACTTTTTCATAAATTTGAATCATTTGATCGTCCTTATCCCTTTCTGAAATGGAACAAGGGAAAATGCATGCATTGGCATTTTTTGAATAGTATCCTTCGCAATGGCTGAATTCCAATTCTCGAAGTTTAACCATAACAGTTTCAGCGTCTAACTCCTTTCTTGCATATTCCAAAGCAAAATTTAATGCATCTTCAGAGGTGCTATTACGGGGTGCCATTTTGTCATTTGCGTTTGTTGTGGAAATTCCAAGAATTCTTATTTTTTTTGTTATCTACTGGAAGTACGTTATCATTTGACTTGTGTATTAAATGGTTATCCACAGATTTTTCTAATTCCGAATAGTTTTCGGGTGGTTGAAACACCCTTTTACCAATTGTTGACGGTATTGAATTTACATATATCTCATTTCCTATTTCTTTAACATCATAGGAATTAACACTATCCCCCCCTTCATGCGGAGATTTACCATCCTTAACTGAATATTTCCACCCATGCCATGGACAAGTCACTATATCCGCATCAAGGAATCCTTTTCTAAGAGGTCCTCCTTTGTGTATGCAGATATTAAAGATTGCATAAAAAACCCCACCAATATTAAAAACTGCTATTTCTACATTTTTTTCCTCATTGGTTTTAATGGAAAAACTTTTTGATTTCCCTATTTGTATTTCTGACGATGGACACACATAACGATAAGAATTTCTATTGCTATCGGGTTG
>JBNJLU010000017.1:0-11217 GCA_050591185.1 Candidatus Nitrosocosmicus sp. | reverse complement strand
ATTAAGCAGGCAATATCCCATTACTATAGGACAAGACGATTCAATCTCGATATCAAAAAGTATCTTCTTAGATCTACGAATTAATGATGTTTAGTATACATAGTGGTAGGAGTAATTGGTGTTGCGGTTTCGGCGCTCTTTTATTTGTATTTGGAGAGTTCTTAAAAAACAGTACCAAGATCATAGGGGTGCTAAAGCGGTAGCTTGGATTCACCTGATTCTTATGAATATAGGCACAACTGCTGCAATGGGCCTGTTAATGTTTGCTGGCTATGCGGGTGGAGCTGCCATGCTTCCAGTGTCGGTGGGAGGAATGGGATTTAACGCAGGTCAGGCACATGAAATACTGGCGCCTTTTGTTGAACCGATAGCCGCTGCTATACTAGTATTGATTTTTGGGATAATCTGTGGCGGAATAGGATTTTTGTTGGTACAAAGAAAAAAAAGATGATTCAAGATAATCAAGATACCAAAATGGCAAAATAGTATTTGTTATGGAGTGCCTGAAAAATGGCCTGCAAATTTATGAAAGAATGGTTTTGCCGCTTTGTTTATTCTCAGGTACTATTACATTAGTCAGGGAAATAAAAGAGGATAAAATGATGCATATGGTAAAGGATTTTTTATTCTTTATTTTTGATATGAATTCATATGTGATGCATATATTAGGCTATCATTTACAGCTAAACCTAAGAATAAGTAACAATGCTAAATGCCATTTTCACATTTCCATAATCCTAAAATATGAAGACAAAAAGAATTCTTACACAGGATAAGCAATTCACTTTATGATTGTGTTATTGAATATATTAGACATATCTAATACAAGTTATGTTTCGCTCACTAATATTATCGTCTTTATTCATTGTCATCATTGCTTTACATATACACTCAATAGACTCCTACCAAAAAAGAAACCAAAGCTGCTGTTCCGCCAATCATCAAAGTGTTTAATCCCGATCTTATGGGTTACTTATCAACGACTTTTCCCTTGATTATGCCAATCAAAAAGAATGAAATGGCGGTAAACACAATCGAATAGATAAAAACATGCTCTATTGTCATCAAAGCAGCAAAATTAGAGAATTATACAAAGATAAACGGAGTTAGTGGTATCAAGCCAGCTATATTAAACGCGACAAAGGTAGTAATCGCTTTGGAAAGTGGATTTTCGTTTTTATCCTCTATTAGACCTAGTTTTTCTCTCATAATAGTATCAAGCCACACTTTTCTTTTTGATATAAATACGTTTACAACCTCTTTAAGCAATTCATCTTTAACACCTTTATTTGTATAGATATCCCTGATTTTACCTATTTCCTGTTCAGCCAAATTTTCAATCTCCCATTTTTCTCTTTTTCTTTCTCTCTTGATATACTCTATTCTTGATTTTGCGGATAGGTAATTGCTTATAGCCATCGAAAAGCCATCTGCAAACAGATTTGCAAACCCAAAATCAATATGGTGGATGGGGAAAGTGAGGCTCCAACCACTCCTGAAACGACTGCAAAAGTTGTAACGGCACCATCAGTGGCACCATACACAAAATCCTCAATGGACCATTTCAACAATAGATTAGTTTAGCATATCATATTATATCATTTGGTTTGTTTAGCGAAATATGACGCTTTTAAAAACAGATAACGATAACCAATATGGGGATATACAACTCAAAAAGAATTGATGGCAATATAATGAACCGAATGGATTTATTTTACCTGATTCAATATGTATATCCAATTATTTTCAATGGTGGGTATTTAGTTTTTACAAATACTTTTTATCATTGGAAAATAGAGGGATGGTCTATATGATAATTTTGACGGGAACAAATGAGCATAGGAAATTAATAGAACCGCGTTTTGGGTTATAATTATTGCAAAAAATTGTTCTATCGTTTTTTAATACTAAAATTCTCAAACAATAAAAATCACTGGTTCGTCTTTCATTTCATTTTCACGTTAGGCGTTAGCATTTTCATTAGAGGGCAATTTAAGTGGATGTAATGACTTTTCAATGTAAACCCGCCTATGCTCCAACAATTTGGGCAAGATAAGCTTCTGCCCTAATTCTTCAGGTTCTTGATCTACGAGAAAGCCCGGAGTATCAGTTGATATTTCAAATAAAACACCCCCTGGTTCTCTAAAGTACACTGAATTAAAGTAGATCCGATCAATAATTGGGGTGGTGTTTAACCCAACCTTATTTAATCGATTTCGCAACCCGTATTGACTTTCATTAGTTGGTGTTCGCCACGCAACATGATCAACTGTACCAGGACCACTTGTTCCGCGGTGACTATATGGAAGAATTATTATATCTACAATCGATGGTGAAGAATTTATAGAATTTTGGTCTTTTTCTATGTCAAAATTGTTCAATAGTGTTTCTTTAAATTTATCTTTGATTTGGAAACGGAACCTGTTGCCTTCACCTACTAATTTAGAAAATCCCATTTCATCAATCAAAAGAGAAGATGTTTTCTCATATTCTTCTAATGAAAGAGTTATTGAATGTAAACCCCTAATAGCATAATCGATGGGTATAGGGCCATTTTTCCAAGCGTTTATTTTCCGATTCTCTGATTCTTTACTGGCCACAAGTTCCAGTTTTAATCCATCATAATCAACAAATGTTATAATTTGTTCGTTGTCAAATCGTTTTATAGGGCCTCTATGGTATATTCCTTTATCTTTTAATCGATTAATCCAATATCCGATAGCATTTTCGGGAATCAAAAACGAAATAGCAACAACTTGCCCCGTTCCCCTCCATCCTTGATGCACATATTTCCATGTTAAAAATGTAATAATGCTTCCCGGTCTACCTAACTCATCACCATAATACAAATGGTAGTTAGTTGGCATATCAAAATCTACTGTTAACTTTACCAACCTTAACCCCAAAATCCCCGCATAAAAATCAATATTCTTTTGAGGATCACGGGCAATAGCTGTAACATGATGCATTCCCAATATGCCATGTTCTGTTTTTTCTGATTTCATGTCGCAATTCTCACACCTAATATCTCCACCATTATAGAATATAAACAAGTCAAGCCTATTGACGGCTCTGTTCAATTAAACATCTTTAATTCACTAATACGATAATCAACAACAGATTCAACCAGTTCCAAGCAAGTTTTAGCCTGCAATTTTTCAGCATACGGGGAAAGGAGTCATCAAAGCATCCGATCCCATCCTTTATGTATTGCATTGTTCTCTCGATAACGCTTTTCTCAAAAGGGGAATGAATGGGATGTAATAGATTTAGGAAGATACCGGACGTAGGGTACCAAGATCCACATCGTTGATATAGTATATGCATTCCATAGATTTAGACCAACCCTGACAAGAACCTCTCAGTAACAAACATGTTTCTTTCCTTGGAAACAGATATTGCGAGAATCTGCCTGATTTTTGGCTCAATATCAACCCATAACCATGTGTTTTCTGAGCCAGCATTCGTTAATGTCTCATTGATGATAAACTCGGATATCTTTTTACTTCTTGAGAATATCCTTTGAGTTTGATAATTCTAAATCCAGTACCAGATTGAGATATGATTTCGATTGATAAAACGTGAAAGCCTTCCTGAAACTCGTCTTAAGGACGAGACTTTTAAAGTATTATTCTATCTTCAGAGGATAATATGTAGGAGTTATGAGAAAGACAATAAGGTTCTATTAAAATATAAATTAAGTATTACATGCAAGATTGTCTCGCTCTTTTTCCCTTAACTAATTTATTTATTTTAGTTGTGGGTAGATCTGTTTCTTAATGCCTCTTAAACAAGATTTAATTTTAAAGATATTAGAAATCTCTAAATATGGCATCACAAAATCAAAAATTTTTGAATCTTTATCTTATGTCTCTGAAAGTCAGATTAACAGAATATTGGCATATGTAGTAGATATTCGTCTGTTACAATTTACAGAAACCAATTTTCAATAAATAATAACTCATAAAGGATATACATACCTTAAAGAAAAATCCAAGCAAATAAACGGATGATGGTTATGGATTATTGAGAGAAACTTGTCTATAATTTGTTGTACTCTAATTGGAAAGTATCTCTACAGATATTAAAAAAACAACATAAAAATAAAATCGAATTAGATTGTCTGACAATACATTCGTAATTTGACATCAACTACAGGTAGATATGGATATGTATGCATATACATTGATATCAATCTTGCAGGAATTAGTAATATAGTATACCAGAAGTGAATACATGCATGAGAATCTCCTCTCCAAATATGCTTAATTAGTTTGAAATAAAACTTATTACGCCATTTGAAATAGTTATAAAAAAATCAAGCAATTATTTGCACTATCGTAGTTAATTTTATATTTATTAAATTGAAAACTATCATATTTTCTATCCATGCACTATCGATACGGGTCTTTTTGTACTGTCTATTACTTTTCTTGCCGTACGCCCCAAAACATGAACTAGTGAAGAAATTCTACTGCTTGCCATTACTATTAGATCTGCATCTAGTTCTTCAGCCGCATTGACAATTTCATCGGTTGGTTTTCCTACTTTTAGTGTGTAAGACACATTCTCTACACCCTTTACTTTACACATTTTTATTTTCTCTTCCAGAAATCTTTTACCTGCCGATTCTAACGTCTCCCTAAGATTTTCTTTTGCATTTCCAACTCCTTTTTCGTTAAAGAATGCGAGAAGTGTGCTTGGTGGAACAGCATGTTCATCAACAACATTTAAGATAACTACTTCTCCCTTTGAAAGCAATGCCAGGGTTGCTGCATGCAATAGGGACTTATCGGACATTTCAGTTCCATCATGAGGCATTAGTATTTCTTGTAATTTGGCATATTTGTGTTTGATACAACCATATAGTTAGGTTTTACCTCTGTCATATTATATTTTTTAAGCATGTCTTTTTTGCATTTTGGCACTCAACAAAAGACTAGATATTCCCTCATACGTCATATTTCTGAATACCTATTTTTCTTCTATCGATTATCTGATTCGACAAGGATTTTGCTATTTATAGACAAAAAATTAATTAAAAAACTGTAATTTGCCTCAACCTCTAGTTGTCTTGGACACTATACAATTATTGTATTGTTATTTTCGCAATTTCTGGTGTATTTGCAGGAGTGTTTACACCATATGTCCTTTTAAAGACATCATCACCATAAACCACCTCTGCGGTAAAGCCCTTGCCTATAGGAATATATATAGCCCCAAATTCAAAATCATGGATTACAGTTTGATTTGATGGAAACTGGACATTGTTAATCACCTTGGATTGGTTGGTTCCATCAATAGCAACATGAATAGTCCCCACGTAACTCACTTTTGCATTGTTTGTGACATTTACAGTAACCTTGAACAATTGGTTATTTTCATCTTTTGGCATGCTTTGTGCGAGAGTCTCGCCGATGTTTGGCAAATACATAAGGGAGACAATTACAAGCAACAACGTATAGGCACAAACCGGGAAGATTCTATTACATGAGCAACCCGGCTCGTATTGCATTAGTTGTATCAGATTGTTACCAAAACCATAACATTGAACCATGTTATTTATACAGAAGATAATTTTATAAATTTTTTAATAAATAATACTATCCATTTATTTTGCCCTGTCTATGCTACGTAGTTATCTTCCTAGTTATGCGTTTGGCAATATCTTTCAGTATGTCAAAAGAGGGCTTGGTTTGGATAACCAATGTGTACTGTTATTCATGAGATATTTGAAAAGAAAAAACGAGAATGATGAATTTACTAGTTGTATGCTTTTAAAAGTCCCGAACCATTAGGATACACCACTGCCTCTGACTCAATATTATAGTAAAAAGTATCATGAAGTTGGATGTGCTCAATATTGTTTGGACCGGTCCAGTATTTCTTTGTTCCATCAGAACTCTCCGTAACGTTCTCTGGATTTGCAAATATTCGCACCTGATAAACATCATCACCATCAGTTTCATTTGAATTTGAATTTACTTTTATGGTTGCCGTCATAGACATTAGAATATCAGACAATGATATATCGTCATTGTTGTCAATAGGATATTCAAAATCCCAAGTGATTCCGTTGATTGATATTGCAGGTCTTCCTTCTATGATATAGTCATTAGGAAGACCAACATGTTTTGGTTGGAAATTTGCAGAAATCGATACTTTTTCGTCTCCAGATAATTGTGTGGCATTCACATTATCATTACTTTCGGAGTTGTTACCATTGAAGGTGCCTTCGCTAGTATTAGTTCCATTTTGTTCCAACCTAGACAATGATGACAATCCAAAAGATGAATTTGCATTTGTCATTTCCAATGGTCCGGTTTGTATCACGGTATCAGATGAATTGGTTATTTGGGCATATATTGGACATTCATAAATGGTAGCAATCATACTAACGGTTAAAATAACAGCAAATTTAGATGGTGTCAATTTTTTTGATTTTGACATAGTTAAATCCCACTAAATTCCCTATTAAAATATTGATTCAAAAACCTATTATGTAATTACAACATACAAATTCATTCATTCGTTTTTTTTGTCTCTAATGCAGAACCAAAAGAAATCCGTAGATCTCTACTGGTCCAATTGCTAGGGTTATGAGCATGGAGGGAAAGCCAATTCTTATTCACCTTGCAAAGGATAATGGGTGTCAAAACTTTTCACTTAATCCCGCCACCATTACTCTCGCACTTGAGCCAATCATGGTGCCTTTTCCCCCAGGTCAGCCCCCAATGCCAAGGCCCACCATAAAGGACTAAACTGAAACCCACATTCCTCTCCAAATGCAGGTGCGATGGAAGATTTTCCTTATGTGTCTTCTAATACCCAATCCAAAACCTTGGTGACAAATAATGTGGGGCAGAAACCCTTATCCATGCATCCCATGTTGACGATTTTGTCATAATTCCTCAACATCTGGGTAAGCACCGTTGGTTTTTGACTGCTGCCAATGTCAATGCCGATTTCCCTCATTGCCTGTGCAGCAACAGGGTTATTTGGGATATAGGATGGTTCCTGAGCTTATAGGTTCATAGTCTTTCGGTGAGTATTTTCTAAATAACCCCTCTGCCATTTGGCTATGCCCTGCGTTCTCAACGCACACAAATCGGATATTATTTTTTATTTTGCATTTTGATTTAGGATTAAAGGCGAGTCCCATTTTGAGCAGCACTGATTTGGTTATTGTTTGATTGCCTTTACCACCAAACCGATAATCTTTCTATCGCCATCATCACCACTGTTTTTTCATAACCATAAAAGGACACATGTTTAGTTCATAAATAATATAAACTCATTTTTAAAAAATTTTTCTTTGCAATCTAAATCCATTAATCCGACGTATTGTTAGTTTGGAACGTGCCTCCTTCTAAAATATATGGTTTTTTATATTGGCATTTGAGTTTTAAGGTTTGGGGTTAATCCTTTAATGGCAAACTGAATGAGAAGGTTGCGCCTTTCCAATCCTCATTGTTTTGGATTTGATAATTGTTATGATGATCCTCGAAAGGAAGGCACTCTAATGAAAATAATTCAACCTACCAGGACCTTCATTCATATTTAGTTTAATTAAAACAGTCTACCGTTCATATCCTACAAAAAACTTTGATTCTTAAAAAACTATTGCGTATGCACGACACTTTTTTGAAACTTTTTTTTCAATAACGTTTGTCTTTTTGAGTTATTAGCGGGGTTTATGGTGGTCTTCTTATTCTACGATTTGCTTATACTCTATACCTGAACCCTACTTTTGGGGCCTTTCAATCATAGTATAGTTCGATTAAAACCATAATACAACACAGCATAAGCCAACTCTTTTGCCATCTTTCAATCATGGCATAATTAGATAATATTTTATATAATTTCTGTATTCTTTCACTTTGTATATTATGTTTGAATGATTCCGAAAAGATAGCATAAGGGTCCTCTTTAAGTTGTGAAAATGCGTCTGAAACCTCCGGGCCCATTACTATAGCGACTTTTTTAAATGGATTCTATATGAATACTATTAATGACTTTATCTAACTCACATTGTAGATTCCATTTTTATGAAAAGCATCCACCAATATTTATTCCCTGAATTCTAATCTTTAAATTTATTATTATTATTATTATTAAAGATAATAGAATCCATTTTAATTTATGGTATCATTGCCAAGCCCACCTTGTCCACTATTTTACAGTTTTAATCAATCTAAAGATGTAAAATGTGCAAGTCCATAGGTTAAGACAAAAATAGTGATTGTAAGGCCTTTGTCGTTTCGGGATTTTTGTTAGTCACCATGTATTTAATACCTACAGGCTTATTGTTGTCACTAATATCAATAAATACCGAATCCCCAAGGGGAACGGTACTTACTATTTTCTGGTCTGTTAGTTTAACATACAAGGTATTATCCTCATGATCGTATTCAACTATTGAATCCATAAGTCTAAACCCCCCTCTTATCCGTTCTTATTACTGTTATTATTTCCATAATTAATATGATTATTAAATGGTATAATCAAGTATTTTAGGATCTTTATTAATATGTGGCTAGAAACTGTCAAATTTGGACCATTTGCCGTTATTAGTGTCGTCTGCAATCGTTCAAATGGAATCAAAAAAAATAAAGCAGCAAAAAGTGATTCTCAGAACTCAAGATATCAGTTTACTATAGTCTATATTGATTCTGATGACTCTGCTTTCCTTATCAGCATGATCAATGAAGACGGATATTCTACAATGTGGCAAAGTACAATGGATGATATGACTAGCAGGAAATACTGAAAGCCTTTATGTTGAGTTTTACGGGAGATATTCAAAGCACATAATGTTGTTCATCTGCCGGATCAGTTAACTCATCCTGATTGCAGTGTATAGGGATTAAGATCGGATTAGATAAACTTTGTAGAGACCACAAAAAAAATCAGCAGATAGAATTTGAATGTATGGGAATTTATTTATAGTAAAATACAATCATCTCTGGGAATATTCAAAGCTTGAACAGTATTTCAAACGAGTGCAGATAGTAAAGTCATAATAGGCGATTAGGTATCTCTTCAGTCAATCACACATAAACTACTAGTTCTGATATGTCTTTGTAGCCACAGTTACTAAATAGTCAAGCCTCAACACATTGTCGTGTATATAGGGTGCTATCGCCTGTAGGATATCCTTTTTGAGGTCTTCAACCTTTTGTGGATCTTTGATTGTTTGAATCGCCTGTATCAATGTGCCGCCTTTAGTGCTTGCCATTTTCCAATAGTGATTTGGGCTCAAAACTGGTTTGTTTATTGCTCCACGCTCAAAGTGAATGTTTTGGACATTTCTTTCAACACCAAGGCGTTTCTGTATGACTTCTGGAGTTCCCCATTGCATTGGCGAAGAAGGAGGAGGTGGAGTATTTGAGGATGACTTATTATCAGCGCTAGCAGAAGAAATGGGGACGTGTTTTGTCATAACATCAAACAACTTCCCGTTTGCATGCTCTGGCGGCCATGTTGCAAATGCGATACGGCCACCAATTTTTGTCACCCGCAGCATTTCTTTTATTGCTACTTCTGGATGTGGCGCAAACATATGCCCAAAGCTTGAGAGGACAACATCAAAAGAGTCGTCTCCAAATGGGAGATCCTCCACATGACCCTCTTTCCATTCTATGTCCTCAGTCCCAGCCAAATCCGCCTCCATCTTCGCTTGGGTTAGCATCTGGGGAGTAAAGTCTATACCTGTCACCTTGGCTCCTGTTATTCTCGCAGCGGTTATGGCCGTATTGCCAGTGCCGCATGCTACATCAAGTATATGGTCCTCAGATGATATGTCGCATAATCTTACCAGATGGGCAGATACAGGGAGAAAAAAAAGAGCAATTTCATTGTAGGAGCCCAAGCTCCATGCGTTATTTGATTTAGGAGTGTAATCAGAAGGGTTAATCATATCATAATCCAAAGCATTAACTCTTTATTTTGTTATTTGATGAACTGAAGGCACCAAGACCCTTAAGCAAAGAATATCCAGAGCAGGACCCATAACTATTGCATGTTAGTTGACGCTATTGCAATTTGGGGATGCATGCCAGAGATAACAAAGGGCTGCATAGACATGACGAATGCATCAAGTACATACCTTAGCATTGCTTTGGGTGCCGTTGTTGGTGCGTTAATAAGTTGGTTAATATTCACTTTGCAGAAAAAGTCATCCATCAAACAGCAAGAAAACCTCAAATGACTCAATGACCTAAATGAAAGCCATGATAGGATCTTAAAACTGATACAACAGTTTCAAAAGCATAGGAGTATTTACTTTATCAAATACTAAGTATGGATAAAAAAATTGACTCTGCAATTGAAAAGAAAAAGGACTTGACTTAAAGTAAAATTACTATTTTAAAGTTCAAAAGATTGATTAACTATCATTAAGCATTACAATAATAATATCGATTATGAGATTATTCTTAACCTTCATCTTCTTCTCATCCAAATAAGAATAAAAGACATGGTAAATAATCGAACTGATTAACATGAACTTACAAATAACTTTTTAAGTCAAATAATTTTGTGAAGTTTGGATGGATGCCCATGTGTAATAAAACCATAAAGTCATTATAGTTCTCTTTACCTTCTATATGTTCTTCAAAAGTAATAAAATCCGCCTGTGACTCTTTAAAAATGATCATTTTTGTGGTGTTGTTTTGGAACTGGCTTTTGTCCATTTGATTTAACAATTGATTTGATCTATTTGCAAACCCCAATGCTTTTTTGGTAATAATGGCCATATGTCATCAATCATGGCCCGATATTTAACGAGATTTAAAAAAGGAGCGCAACAAAAAAAAAGGCTTCATCTTATTCATAGGAGAATAACCTTAAAAACGACTAATAAGAAAAATCAATAGAAAATAACGCAATTTCGTAAACAATCATTTGGGGTTTTTCACTTTGATAGTTTACGTCTCATGTGCATGAAAAGAGATTGTGAATTATAGCTGTCAACTCCTAAAATCTATCCTGTGCTAGTATTCATAATTATATTAGAATCTCTTTTTTGTATATATTCCCTGTAGTTCTCGTCTATCTCCATTGCAGCCTGAAGTATTTTGCTTTTCATTGTGTTGGATGAGTTCACAAACATTTTTATGTCCTTGGGTAGGCAGTGTCCTCCTATTCCATCCCTTGGCTCCAATATCTCCACATTCCACTTTGTGTTTAGGGAATGTCGCAATTCGGTAAAGCTAA
>JBNJLU010000016.1:0-11371 GCA_050591185.1 Candidatus Nitrosocosmicus sp. | reverse complement strand
GAATGAGTTTGGAAATTCAAAAGGTTTACCCTTTTTGTTTTTGTTCATCCTTTCTAACTCACATCCCCCAGTATCAAGGAAATCGTATGAGAAAAGGATCTCACCACGTCTGACTAATGAGCGGTTATAGGAAGGCCAGTGAATCCCAAATAATTAATCAACGGAATCCCAGCTAAATAGATTGAGTTAGGCGACAAAGCAAACAGGGCCCAATAAATAAACAAAAACATAAAAGCACTATACACAAGTGCTACTATTATGGGAATCCAAAGCCAAGGTGTTGATACACTCTACACAAGGTCGATAGTTTATGGTTTGTATAATAGTATGACCTTGGAAGAAATCTATATGATGCACTTGCCATGTTAATAAAAAATATTTTTTGTCAGGCATAGCATATACTTAATATCGCATTTAACGTTATTTCAAATGGAGACTTAGTGGTGTGTTTGATGATGCACTGTCTTAGTCTTTACTGTATGTTGCTGACCCTGTGTCAGTGAATGACAAACATCACCTATCATCTTGGACTATTGGAAAAAGGAAAACTAGAGACTAAATGCACATATGTGTTTCTAGATTAAGTAGATCCATTAGTTAGGATTGTTCTCATTTGTGAGCGACTCAGGCTTTTCTTCTGGAAAGAACAATCGGCTTATTTTGCTCTCAGCCGGCTGACCATAGAGATCTGGATGTATGTAGTAGCCCCTTTCCTTATCGGGCTTATCTTCCTCAATCTGAACCCTGTGAGCAATCGCCCAAGGATCCTTACGTATACCAGTTACCTGCCAAGAGACTTTCATTCCTGAAGTACCCCCTGCAATCTTGAAGCGACTGTTGTCGTTATTGCGGCCACTGCTACTGTAGCCTGTAGTCGTGTCAGAAATTTCCTCTGCAATATGCAGATTTGGTCCAGGAGCACCGACCGCTGTAAGCTGATAGCGAAAATCCTTATTGAGTACACCAAACCAATCTGGAAAATCTATTTCGGCCTCACCCCTGTCATCTAATGTAACTATACCATCATAGATGTTCTTCATATCCGGTGAGTCTACAAAGGAGTGATAAAGATACTTGTTTGCTGGATCGAGTGGGTGGTCTATCTTAAATGAGCTCCCCGCTTTTGAAAGAGATCCAGTTATTGTGACGTTCCCGGATAGGTATGCAGCATGGCCGCTTCCGCCGTGGGCATACATACCAATGCTGTTGTAGCTGTAGCCATACACACCAATGTATCTGTGGCTGGAACCATACACGCCACTATTGCTATCACTGTAACCATACACACCCTTGTTGCTGCTGCTTGAACCATGCACTCCACTACTGATATTGCTGTAACCAAACACCCCAATGCCTCTGTCGCTTCTGCCAATCACACCATAGCCTTTGCCATCGTCGGCCCCGACTACAGATGACATATAAGTGATCCTCCTTCCAACAAACAAGATTTTATGAGATTTGTATCTACTAACTGACGTTTAAGAAAATAAATCGCACTCTCCATAAGAAATTCATGAAAATGTAATTATTTAATTCATTCGTTCGCTTTATGGGATATTTTCATGGATCAAATAAAAATTAAGCTTTAATTTGTTAAGCACAACAGTTGTTATCAGAGGGATTATTAAAGATTAATTCACCATGCTAACGTCATCCCACGGAGAAAGTAGAAATCATCAAATAAGAAAATTATGTTACTAAAATAAGGATTATATCTTGTACTGGGTGCTGTTAACCCTATTTAGCTATTACTAATATAAAGTACAAATCAAAGATTGTTATTTTGCAAAGATTAGACATTTGTATCCTAAAATCCATTTCGTTATTTTTCATTGTGCCCCGAAATAATTCCTGTGTAATCCCCACAATTGGATGCGGTTTTGCCAAGGCAACAGATAATAACAAGTAAAAAGACATTCAATCGTAACTTTGATTGAAGATAGTTTTTAAAGATCCTACTTTTTCTTCGCTTTTGCTTAGGACAATTGCCGAAACATACTACAAAGGTGCCGATATTGGCGAATGTCTTTCCACTGCCTACCGCATAAACGAAAGCGACTTTGAAAGTCGGTATGAAGAATGGCTAAAGACAGCAAAAAGGGTTCACTAATACGCGGATGATTGCACGGCCAAAGGCCACACAACAAGTGCAAGGGAGGCCTACCTGAGAGCATCAAACTACTACCGTACTGCAGAGTTCTTGCTAGTTGAGCCAACAGACCCAAGAAGCCAAACTACTATAGATCTGAGCAAAGATTGCTTTAGGAAGGCCACTTCCACTTTTCCTTTTGTGGTTGTGCCAATTGAAATATCATATGAAGGGACATTCTTGCCCGGGTATTTTTACCATGCGACGAAAAAAGAACTCGCTAACGATAATGAAAAGCAACTTAGAAAAAACAACGATACAAATAGCCAGGACGAAAACAATGGAAAAAAAGGCAATTATGAAAGGTCCGTCACCGACACTTCTGTTAATCCAACGCTGGTTGTTCATGGGGGATTTGATTCCACACTAGAAGAGCTTTATTCTTTCGCGGCTGCCCCCGCATTGGAAAGAGGGTACAACTGCCTGACATTTGAAGGCCCTGGGCAGGGTAACGTAATTCGCAAACAGAAAATACCATTTAGGCACGATTGGGAGAAGGTGGTCACCCCTGCGCTAGAATTCATGCTATCGAAAATGGAGTTCCATGTAGATCCTAAGCATATTGGACTAATGGGCATCAGCATGGGGGATATTTGGCAGCCAGGGCTGTTGCTTTTGAGCCGCGCTTTTCAGCTGTTGTGCTTTATGACGGCGTATATGACGGCTATGATGCTATCGCATCAGGCTTTCCGGCACCAATGCAAGAGGCGGTTGAAAAAGGCAATTCAGGATTCGTAAACAAGACATTAACTGAGTTGATGGAATCAGACCCAAACATAAAATTCAACATGAAACACGGCATGTGGACCACTGGAGCAACTTCACCTTATGAACTGATCACCGGAGCCAAGAAATATTCAGTCAGAGATCTTGAAAAACATTAAATGTCCCACACTGGTCTTAGAGGGCGAAAATGACGACTCATATCCAGATCAACCAAAGAAAGTTTATGATGGGTTGGTATCACTGCAGCCTCCGCAAAAAAAACACATAGTCTTTACTGTAGAGGAAGGTGCAGAGGAACACTGCCAAAGCGGTGCATCAGCTATCCCCAACCAAAGAATATTTGACTGGTTGGATGAAACCTTCAAAATAAAGGCAAGAGATTGAATAGGAAGTGATTTCGGTAATATCATCATGGCTTTAATCGATTATTGCTAATGCCATATAGTGCTTTAAATCTAAACTTACTTCAAAAGCCCATATATCCTGTTATAATCAAAGCACCTAATAATGACGTTGCCATAGGTTTTTGTGCCGATTGATAAACCGTCAGACAAGGCTAGAGCATGTGACATCATTTTCTGACGCCATTGTTACATTTTCTATAACTTTTATGGTCATATTTTTTTAATGGATGGAATATTTGAGAATTACGCCATTTTCAATTGCATATTAAACTCGTTACTAAATTGGGTAGCGGGTTCGGTGGGATTCGGACCCACGACATTTTAACCCCCTTCTGTGAAGGAACTGGTTAAGAGCCAGACGCTCTACCTGGCTGAGCTACGAACCCTACGTTTAAATGAATTTGTCTAAACACTATTTAAATTAGACTGAAAACTAAAAAATAAATATTAATGGACCTGAGCAGCTTCTTTGTTTTTGTTTATTATCTGAACTATTGCTTCAGACACGGAGCATCGCAGTCTCTCTTTTTCCTTTAATACTTTTCTGTATGCATCCAGTGTTATGTAAACTGGAATGGAGCCTGTTCCTTCCAAAAGCGCTTTTACCCGGTATAATCCATTTTCCATACCTCTTTCGGCAATCTTTTTTAATTTTATTTTGTCTATAAATCCACCAAGCGGACCCATAGGCATATCGTAATCAACTGTTATTGAGGTCTTTGTTTTTTTGGCTTCAATTTCCTCAAAATCGACTGTAATTTGCCAAAACTTGAATGGACCTTCTATCATTTTTGCAACGATTTTCCTGTGAGGGATATAGTCGATTGTCTCGCAGTCCCATTCAAGTTTTTTACCATCAAAATCGCCGCTTATTCTAAAAATAGTACCTACTCCAAAGCCATTTTTTACCTCTAAAGGTATTATGTTTAGACCCATGTTTTCTGGAAATTGGTCTGCCATGTGTTCTGGTCTGGCAAAATATGTAAAAACTTCACTCAATGGTGCAGAAATCTCCATACTTTTACTAATGGTAGTCATAAGTTAAATTAATCAGATAATAATATGAATTTATAGTTTTCCTGTGTTTTTCTGTTTCCAGCCCCATTTTTTTTAAAAATGGAAAAAAGGTCAAAAACTGCAAAGATATTAGCAGCTAGGCTAATGGATTGTTGTTTACAATCTGATCAAGGCATTTGATAATATCTTGCTTTGTGACCTCTATGGGGTTGTTGTCTAAATGTCCTCTGTCAGGCATTATAACATCTGCGGCCTCATCCAAAGGCAGTTTGAGTGTCAGTGGTTCAAATTTTAGTTTTTGGCATATTCTTTTGAACCTTTCATAGTATTGCGAGTTGTTGAATTTATGGGCAACTGTTGTACAGGACGATAAAGAATACCCATGAGGAACGCCTTCATTGGAAAAAACATAGGATAATGCATGCCCCAAAGTTGTGGACGAATTACCAAACCCTATTCCCGAAAGCATTGCACCATATGGCAGCAATTCATGCTTGTCATTTATGATTGCATTTTCTAAAATATCAAATGCTTCCTTACAGAATAGCTTTGTAAGTGGGTTGGCCAATTTGCTATCAAATCCCTCTGACGCCTGTGCTGCCGCATCACAAGCAGAATTCCTCACGATGTTAAAAGGGGTCCCAGGCAAAAAGTACGGATCAATTATCGCGGCATCTGCAAGAAATGCTTCATCCTGCAGCAGCTTTTTCTTGTGATTAAAGCTAACTACGGCATATGTTGTCATTTCCGCGCCTGTTCCGAAAGTGGTAGGGATTAGGATTTTTGGAATGCCCGTAATTTTACTAAGATACTTGCAAACATCCAAGGAGCTCCCGCCTCCAAGGCCAATGTAGTGTGATATCTCTTTTCCTTCATATTCGTTTTTTATTTTCTCAATTGTTTCTATGGCTGGATCTGGCGTCACCTTATCATAAATTTCATAGTTTTTTATGCCCATATATTCAATCCATTTCTCATAAATTTTGCTTTCAGTGGTTGTGATTATCAACGACTTTTCCGGATACTCAAATTCTTTGGCCGCGTTTTCACCATAAGCGATTTTCTTTGGAACTAGAATCTTCCACACGTGAATCCTTCAGGGGTTTTTTAATTTAAATATTTATATTTGTGTTTTTTGCCTGTTTGACACATTTTGCATTTAAGGGCAAAAAAATATTTAAATATTCAGTTTGTTTTGGTGCATAGTTTGTATGATTTGCTTATAATCTGTATGCTTGTTTTTCAGACCGCCTTTTTGTCCATGTTTTTGATAGTATTGCACAAGAAAGTAGACAAAGCAACCCAAGAGAATAGGAGGTCCATCAAGAATTTCATTGACAGAGCAAATGAACTCCACTTAATTGTTACCAAATTGTCAGACATTGTTTTAAACAACAATAGGGTTCAAGAGGAAACTCACTCAAATGTTGCCGCCGCCTCCATCCCACCCAAAGACCCTTTTATATTTGAGGAGACTCATTCCGCATCTTCAGAAAATAACAATGACAAGACTTCAACTGAGAATGCAGGTAACTCCAAAGATAATTTGAAGGGCTCTTTGGACTTGTTTTCTACACCATATCCGCCCACCGTTTCCCCTCAGACTTCCATCCCCCTTTCATCAACTGCCCAAACAGAAAAAAGCAAAATCGAAAGTTACGTAGATTTAGAAAACGATTTAGACATCTTTAATGACCATAAAGACAACACTCACAAACCAAAACAACCAGAATTTGATAGCAGCTCTGTTAGAGAATTAAAATCACTAGAAAATGAAATATTATGTGCTCTGAAGAGACTTGAGAAGACAAAATCTCATTTAGCCGTAGGGCAAGGGCAAGAGACAGAGCAAGAGAGAGAAAGCAAGGCAACATAATAAATATATATTTGTTTTAAAAGCGTAACTTAAACAACCCATCTGTTCCCATAAAGCATTTACAAAACCCAAGGAACTTCTTTGCCAGGTTCTCTGTGTATAGACATTTGAGGGCGTTTACCAAAAATATCGCTGGTTTAAGAAGTGCAGAAAACCTAATTGTTGTTTGCCAAACGCAATTATAACAGCGTTACCATGTGTGATAATTTTCTCAAACCAAGGAGATCACAAATGGAGAATGATTCTTTTAAAGCTAAAACGGTGGCACATAAAATGGCTTACAGTCGGCAATCATTCTATAGGAGCCCCCCAGTCACACTATCCTAGTAACTTATTTTTCTATATAGTGGCGTCATAATTACCCTTATCCAAATACAGGCATTGCTAAAGGCAAATGTTTGTTAGCGAGTCCCCATTTCTTAAAAGTGATTTGATGATGACACAAATAAAGCAATAAGGATGTTTAGCATAATAATTGCAACTGTTTTGTATAGAAATAACAAGTTACCAAATATCAAGGCAAACCTAAATGACTAAAAATAAAAAGCAACGGCTTTTTTAAATCATTAAAACAGCACAACACAATTTGAAGCCGCAAAATTTGAACCAAGATCATAGTAAATGACAGCGTCTATCGCTCTCTCTGTGTGTGTATTAGCAATAACATGCGATATGGCATTTGGCAAACGGGTTATTGCCTTTAAAGCAGGTTAAATTTGTCTTTTTAGCATTCCTTGCATCATATCGCCACCATAACCGCAAAAAACATTAAAAAACACATACAGTGCATACTGCTGCAAAAATTTCCTCTAACGGCTTTCAGAAAGTACTGTAACATATTTTTTGTATGCCTTATTTGTTGTGCATCATACGATACACAACATCCATCCTACCATGCAGAAATATGATTTACTGAATGCTTTACAAAGTATTTCTTTGTGTTAGATAAAAATAAAGACATTTCTGGCATGTCCATTCGCCTAAAATATAAGTCGCATGCTTTCAATTATATAATAATAACAACATTATGATGATGAGTAAAATCTTGTGTGGTATCCGATTCAATATCAATGGAATTTGTCTTTACGCCATGGTGAGTACAGCATTATTTGTAATCCTTTTTCCGCATTCTGCGCAGTCCCAGGAGCAACAAGGAACTGTAAGCCGTCTCGCAGAGATGCCGATTAGTCTTAAAATAGATAACATATACGTGGGCGATAGCCCTACTGGGTTAATAGGGGTCAAAGGAATAGTACACAACAACTCCACGGAAAATATAGTCAATGTGAAAGTTAAAGTCAACCTATTTGATTCAAATAATGAGATAATAATTGAAACACAGAGATTTATTACGCCCGCTTCGTCTATTTTTAAGCCAGGCTATGAAAGGAATTTTGACTTTCTTGTAACTGCAAAAGATGTTGATCATTATAATATCTCAGCATTTGGTGAGAAGGCACAATAAAAGAATAAACGAAATGCTCTAGTCAAGAGAAAACATAACATCAGTATTCATGCCCATATGGAATTTATGTTAACAATAGTTTAACACCATTTAAGTATGACATAATGCCATTTTTAGTTGATCAAAATTTCTCAAAACGACGAAAATAAACTGTCAAACAAGATAAACAAAAACGAGCAGCGACAAACAATCATCAATCTTTATGACTCCGGTATACCCTTAGAAATTATTGCGTTACAACTGGATATAGAAATGGATGAAGTTAACAAGGTTATTCAAAACATTAGCGACAGAACAGACATTGAAAAGAAATACCTTCAAAACAACCCAAATAATCGCCCCATGTCCGTTTTTTATCTAGATGCCATGGTCGATATACCAAAAATTATATCTAGCGCCCAATCAAGCATGTGGAAGGCGTTAAGGACAGACCCCGTGTTTACTTTTCCGTTTAATGAAACACAGGAAATATTGAGCCATTATTCTGTTACTAAAATCAACTCAATAATTTTGCATATCGATATTGTGGGCTCCACAAAACTATCCATGACTCTCCCCATAGAGCGCATCTCCAAAATCATTCAGGCCTTTACCCAGGAAATGACCAAAATTATAAGGCTTTATGGCGGCTATGTTTTAAAATACATTGGTGATGCGATAATTGGCTTTTTTATGGTAGGCACCGACAATCTATACCTACCCTGCATTAATGCAATTAATTGTGCAAAAACCATGATTAAGGTTATAAACCAAGGTTTTAACCCCGTTCTCAGTCAATATGATTATCCCGAAATGGGAGTTAGGATAGGTATAGACTATGGCGAAAACGTAGTTGTGAAATATCTAACTGACTCTGAAAATACAAATTCTTTTGATGACGGCCAGTCCAAACAAAAACCCCCAGAGAATACAACGGACACAAAACAACCCATTTATGACATTCTTGGATACACCATTAGCATTGCAACAAAAATGACCGCATATGCCAAAGTTGATCACATTATTGTCGGGCAACTAATCTACGACATTTTATCTAAAGAAGAGCAAAGTTATTTTACTTTGATTGACACAAGACCCGAAAATTGGAACTACATTAGTGATGAAACTGGGACGATTTACAAGCTGTATATTAACAGGACCTGAAATCTTACTTCAGCATATCAGCCAAAATAATCTCACCATCTTCAGATACATGTTATAAGTTATTAGCCAACATTATAATATGGCATAATATTATTTTCCACAAATACCCGGAAATGCTGTAACAATCATTATGCTTTTTTTGTCACCAATAACCCTAAACACAAAAATAGTTGCTGTTGTTGCTGTGTGTGTACCTATCAAACAGTTTTGATTGGCAATGGCAATGGTAAAAAACATCAGCACAATATTTGTTCATATGTTTTATTTGTTTGCCTTTATAGTATTTTTGAGTTCAGGGTCAGGAATGGTAAATTAATCATTTATATTTCATATAGCCACCGTATCATCATTCCCTGTTTAGTTTAGTTTATTGTGTAAAGACTTTATTAAATATTAACCTGGCTTTCTCTCTCACCGTATCGTTTACCTCAACAACAACCAACCCTTCGTTTGGCTGACCATAAAAAACAGCCCATTTATCTGGAGAATACATAAAGAGAGGAAGTGCTACCAAATCCTCCTCCCCTTTGACTACAATCTGTATTTTATCATAAAACTCTGCCGAAGTTATTTCCCTAATCAGGCTAATCACGTCGGCGTTTATCTCACCAGGCTTGTTCTCACAATATATTTTTTTATCAACTTGAAATTCCGTAGTTTTACTCTTGATCACTCTTTTTTCCTTGTTATCTATTACAGATAAATCCGGAATATGCCCAAAACCCACTAGCCTGTCGGTGGTGGTATCACCAACAGTTATTATTTTGTGGGCTCTTTTGACAAATTGATTTATTTTTATTTCGTCTACTTCTTTTTCTTTTATCAGTATCCCAAATGGGGCCTTTAATAAATCAGCATAATTTAAGTTAATCCTCATGTCATGTGTTTTATCTCATGTTTCTTCCAGGACACACATAACCCTCTCTACAAAACAATAGTCGCAATAATCAAAAAATCAGGTGGTTGGGCATGTATAACGATCCCATTTTATTGCGGAATCTTTTCTTTGTTTGCTGCTTCCCTCTCTTCCTGATCCTTTAAATCTATAGCAACCACACTAATTCTTCCGGCTGCAATCCCCGCTATTTTATAGAATGCCTGTGAATACTCTGATTCTGGTTCCGATATTATTATGGATTTACCACTGTCACTGCCCTGCATAATCTGCGGGGTTAGCGGAATTTCACCTATAAACGGAATTTTAAATTGTTCACTTATCTTTTGCCCACCACCTTTGCCAAATATGTTGATTTTTTCATGGCAATTCGGGCAATCAAGGTAACTCATGTTTTCGATGACGCCTATTATCGGAATGTTTAGTTTGTTGAACATACCTATTGACTTCACTGCAACATTCATAGCTACGTCTTGAGGCGTGGTTACAATCAAAATGCCTGTAATCGGAATAGTTTGTGCCATAGTCAGAGGAGCGTCACCTGTCCCTGGAGGCAAGTCAATAATCAGGTAATCTAGTTCCTCCCAATTAACATCTGTAATAAACTGCTTAACTATGCCTGATATGATTGGGCCTCGATATATGCCTGCTTGTTGGGATTGTTCATAGAAAAACCCCATTGACATAACCTTTACGTTTTCAGTTATTGGCGGTTGTATTTTATTGTCAAAAACCTCCGGACTCTCTTTTAATCCCAACATTAAAGGTACACTGGGTCCATAGATGTCTGCGTCCAGTATACCCACTTTCGCCCCTGTTTTTGCCAGGGCTAAGGCCAGGTTTACCGAAACGGTCGTTTTGCCTACACCCCCCTTTCCACTGGCCACTGCTACAATGTTCTTTACGTTTGGCAGCAACTGATCCATTGAAATTGAGCGCCCTTCGACCACCCTTGCGGTCACCTTTAAATCCAGGTTTTTTATTCCTAAAGTAGATATCGAATTCCTCACATCCTGCTCTATTTCACTATTAAATGGGCATGCGGGGGTTGTAAGTTCCAACGTGAAAGCAAGTTTATCCTCCTTTATTGAAATATCTTTAATCATACCCATAGAAACAATATCTTTATGTATCTCCGGGTCCTTTACACTTTTTAAAGCCGTAATGACTTGATCTACAGTAACCATGATAATATAGAAATCGGGTCATGATTGTATTTAAATCATTCATACTTGAAACTGCAATGACAAATTATAATAATGACCATTTTTTAAAGATAAACATAAAGTTCATAAAGTAAAAGTTATGGATATGTTGTATCCTTATTATGTTTGCTATAGCACATATGACCGATGTAGTGAGAATTCCACCGAGCAAATTAACAAATTCATTGAAAATAACGGCAATTGGAATTTTAAAAGAGAAATACGAAAGTATGGTAAATGCCGAACTAGGCTATGTTATTCTGATAATTGACGCAGAAGCAAACTCCACAGGCAAAGTTATTGCTGGCGATGGTGCGACATATCATAAAGTCCATTTTACCGCCCTAACGTTTTACCCCAGGCTCCATGAAGTCGTTGAAGGCGAGGTAGTTGAAATCACTGATTTTGGGTCTTTTGTAAGAATAGGCCCCACTGACGCTCTGTTGCACTTATCCCAAATTACTGATGACTACCTGAAAAGCGATGTTAAG
>JBNJLU010000015.1:7138-11478 GCA_050591185.1 Candidatus Nitrosocosmicus sp. | reverse complement strand
AAATTGTGAGTATGTTTCGAGTTCTCCGTTCTTTTAATGAACTTAATGTTAAAAGTGTAATCTCTTTAAAATCCATATTTTACTTGTGAGAGAAATTACTCTGGTTGCTATATAATGTTTTTAAACCGGATTTTGACTACAGTAATATTGGGAAATTCTAATGAAATTCTCTCTATAAAAAACATTTCTTGTGAAACTTTAGGCAGTTTTGAGAAACTCCTTTTATCTGATGGCTACAGAATCAAAGAAGTTCTTGCAACAAAACAAACCCTCCCAGAAAACATGGATAATTTTGATGCGATTTTCATATTGGGGGGACCTATGTCTGCGAATGACCGTTTTGAGTACCTTTTGAAAGAAAAACAGCTAATTGCTAATTCACTTAGACTTGGGATTCCTGTTTTGGGTATTTGCCTGGGCTCTCAACTCATAGCCGAATCTTGTGGTGGAAAGGTGTATCCTGGAGCAAAAAAAGAAATAGGTTGGAATTTTGTCGATATAACGGAGGGGGGTAAAAACTCTTTATTTAAAGACATTCCGGATAAAAAGATTCAGGTATTTCAGTGGCATGGCGATACGTTTGCTTTGCCTGGGAACTCGGATGTCTTGTCTTCCTCCAGTTTGTATCTGCAGGCATTCAAGCATAAGACTGCTTATGGAATTCAGTTTCACCTGGAAGTCACACCCGATATGATTTTTAATTGGATAGGAGAATACCGTGAGGAGATTTTAAACGAAAATATTGACAAACAAGAATTGGTATTTGATATCGAAAAAAAAGCTACAGATTTACACAAACGCTCTAAAACAGTCTATAAAAATTTTATCTCTTTGATAAACTGAAAGTTTTTGAAAATGTCCACATTTGCACACTGTGTCTCCCTAATACAATTGCCATTACTGTTACTCCACGCAAAAAATGGACTTTACCTCTTGCACTGAATTGTGATGGGTTATTGGTAAAAACCAAATTTTTTCCAAATCGTAGTATATAAAATAAATCAAAAATTCCATTATGCCCAAAAAACCTGGGGGCCTTTGGAATCCGGTACCTCTGATTATTATTGAATATTGTTATGCTTTGTTGCCTAATTCTGAAAATCGTTTTTTGATGATTCTTTTTTAACATCCTAATTCGGAATCCGTCATCCACCAACACCTAGTTTAACTGAAAAAGTCAAGTGTGAACGGAAAATTGAATTAGGCAACAAAGCATATTGTTATTTAAAAAAAAGGGAATTTATACTATATAGCACCCAATTAAGATAATAATGCTTATGTGCATCTAAAACCGGTCGACAATTGCATTATCTGCATATCCGTTTTCCGAATGACCCTTTAATGTTTCTTCGATATTTGGGAAAATCGGATCAACTGATACGGCTGGTGCGGGTGCGTTTTGTGGAAAAACCACAAAAATAAGGCAATGGGGAAAACATATCATTTGAAAGCGACCATGATAGAGGTGATAAAATCCTTGACCAACTAATAAATAAGACCAAAATGTATTATTGTATTGAATTAAATTAAACAAAAGCCATAATACCTCAACAACAACATCCTCATCGGTAACTTCGACACCAGCATCTCAGATGCCATATTCAATGATGAAAACAAAAGACAAACCGAATGATTCTTTAGACGCTATGAGAGCTAATTTAATTGATTATTATACTAATATCCTAAAAACAATTGTTTATCTTAATTCTATTTCACAATCTAGCGGTGCCATAGTAGAATCAATTTCCAATCTATATGAAAAGATAATCAAAGACTCTCAGGACGTAACAGAAGAGGGGCCTATAGTCAGTATAGCAAATGCCCCATCATCATCATGTATCCCCCAGAATATACTGTCCATATTAAATTATCTCAAGTTTACCGGTTTCATTGACTATTATGTGGATAACATGAAAAAAGACAAAATCACAATAACTATATCCCCAGTCATATCGGCATTTTTACTTCAGTACTATTTTGAAATAACAAACATGTTGGACAACTCTAACCCCAGTTCTGCTCTCTTAAAAGATCCTAAACATAAAGAAGACGAAAAAATTCTCTTGCTGCAAAAATTATTTGTAGCCTCATCTTTGATAAATTCCTCCATTGCCCCGGGTGCATCCCAATCATCATCATCCGACTATTAATTTCAACATAGTGCGCATTCCGCATGCCCAAAGAAAACATAGTTGATATCTCCGTGATAAAAGTCATCAAAAAGAAATTAAGGTGCCTAATGATGAGAAAATAAATTGTGTCCAATTATGCTTAAATACACAACAGCATTGAATGCGAAAACACTTTTTTACCATAATCATAATGACTGGTTTGTGTCCTTGATCTTGATAATTGAATATGCATTTGAAAAATTGTTTATTGTTTGCCATTTTAAAAGACAGTTGTTAGCGAACAAAACCCAATTCTGCAGAATTTAAATGATTGATATGTTAGTCTCGTTTTTTTGACTTTTTTTGTGGATATGTTGCTGTCCTATTCTTTGCTATGGTCTCCAGTAGTGGATGATTAGGTAATTGGCAAGAATAGTGGTAAAAAATTCTGCGGTTTTTTATGGTGTTTGAAGTTTGTTATTGAGAAAGTTTGTTGTCAGATGGCGGTCAGATGGCGGTCAGATGGCGGTCAGATGGCGGTCAGACAAAATTGTAGGGCATATAAGTGCACTATAGATCCCTATAAAGAAAAATCAATTTATGAAATATTATATACCCTCGGCATAAAGTACTTATTGTCAAAGCAGAACAATGGGCGCTCCAACTCCTTATTCGATAAAAATTGCGGTAATAGAAGGATGGCTTCAGGGCAACTCGCGTAAATCCATTGCAAAAAGGAACAAAGTTGGTACAGGAACTGTTTCATCTATAATACAACAAACCCGAAACAATATCCCCGATATGGATTTAATGAGGAGTCTTGCCGTAATTTTAAAAAAAGATAAACTTGATGTTAGCTATTTCGCAACTATTGTTAGAATAAAAAAAGTGTTGGACAAAATAGGATTACCGGAAGAGAAACTAGAAACATTACTTGAGGAGATAAATGTTCATTGTTATATAGAAGGAACAAGCGAAAAGGATTTTATTTCTAAAATAGATGAGGTGTTTGATATGGCAGCTGAATTTGATACCTCAATATGGGACATCAATTCACAAATTAGCGAAAAGACCAGGCAGATTAAGGACCTTGATAAAAAAATAGCAGAAAAACAAGAAGATCTTAGGAAGATAACTGAAAGATTTGATGTAACAGTTGATGAATTGGAAAAACTATAGACAAAGCAGATCCTCAAATGAGAAATAAAAAAAAACATTATGATAATTCTTTTTTATCCGCTTGTATACGGCTTTTGATTTTAGAAACGGCCATCTATTAAAGGTATTATGCCAAACATATGTTGTAAACAGTCCATGTCTAACTCTAATGATGTTGTTGATAATAGTAATAATGATATTAATTGGTCCGAAGTAATAAAGAAAGAAGCAAGAGGACATAATGATGCCGATTTCGGAGAAGTACAAGAAATTGTTTTGCATTATGTATTGACTGAGAAAGGCATACTTAACAAGGATAAGTTTTATCTTCCAACGGCTTTGGCTGAGGAATTTGATGGAGATAAGTTGAGATTTAACATTTCTGAGGATGAGGCTAATGAAAAATTCAAAAGAGATGAGGCTCCTGCTGCTGAGGAGTATGACGTATTTAACAGAAAAAAAACCTTGAAAAAGAAAGACCTTGAGCAAAAAGAAGTGGGTGAACAGAAAGACGAAAAAACCATGGATAACGATTTAGAAGAAAGGATCAGAATTCAGGCAGAAGAAAAGGCAAAGATGTAGGCTGAACGAAAAGCCCAATCCATTGCCCAGCAAATACAGAACAAGGCAAAGATGGAGGCCGAACGAAAAGCCCAATCCATTGCCCAGCAAATACAGAACAAGGCAAAGATGGAGGCTGAACGAAAAGCCCAATCCATTGCCCAGCAAATACAGAACAAGGCAAAGATGGAGGCCGAACGAAAAGCCCGATCTATTATTCAACAGGCAGAAGATAAAGCCAAAGTGGAGTTGGTAGAGGTTGTAAAGGTAGAGACTGAAGAAAAAGCTAATGAGATCAGAGACGAAGTGGAGGGAATAGCTAGGAACGAAGCAGAGGAAAAGTCCAAAGCAATAATTCAGCAGGCGGAGGACAAGGCCCGCTCAGAAGCTGACAGGCGCTCCAGGGAGTTGATTCAGCAGGCGGAGGACAAGGCCCGCTCAGAAGCTGACAGGCGCTCCAGGGAGTTGATTCAGCAGGCGGAGGACAAGGCCCGCTCAGAAGCTGACAGG
>JBNJLU010000015.1:0-7038 GCA_050591185.1 Candidatus Nitrosocosmicus sp. | reverse complement strand
CGCTCCAGGGAGTTGATTCAGCAGGCGGAGGACAAGGCCCGCTCAGAAGCTGAAGATATGAATAGGAGAAATCAAGAAACTACGACAAATGCGATATTGCCGTACTCTCAAACGGAAAACAGAAAACTTAAAATAAACATCTTTGACACAAACAACGAGTTTTTCAATCCGTTTGTGGCGAGCATTGCGTTCGTGCAAAACTATGCCGCAATATGGATGAATATAACAAAAGAACTCTTAAATAATACCACAAGAATGGCTAGAGATTTTGAGGATACTATTGGGGGAAATTGGAAAAACCCAATATACTAAAATTGGAATGAATCAGTTAAAGAACATATCATTAACTTTTCAATAAAAAAGTGTCGAAATTAATAGAGTATGGACATGAATAATGCTTTGATGCACAATAATCTAAATACATTTAATTGTTATCTCAAACTAAAATAATGGTAAATTGGTTTAGAGGCAAAAACCCGGTTACAGGAAACCATCGAATTTCTTTTAAATCTGGTTTTTTGAGTAAATGGACTAACAAACTAAAAAATATAAGCAAAAACAAAAGAAAGAACCAACAACCTATAACCACAATTCCATACAGAAGAACAGCCACAACAACTACAACAACCCCGCCACCATCAATTGTATCCACAGGGGGTCACTTTAGCCTTTTAACCGGAAAACCGATCTTTTTACACAATGCAAGTGACTGTGACTATTATCGCATGTCAAAATTTGGCAGAAACTATTATTTGGATGGTGGTGAATTAGTGATGTACATTCATGGTGTTTGGGTAGACCAGTACTCTGCTAAAGAGCAAATAGATAGAACCATTCTTTCATTAATTGCAAATGGTTTTCATAATCCAATAATGGGTTTTAGTTGGGATTCTAATACTTCATTTAATCCAATAGGTTGGGGTATTGCTAAATCTATAGCAAGCCAAAATGGACTAAAGCTTGCAAAATTTATCTCTGATTTTAAAACTGTTTATCAAGATGTAAACATTAGAATAATTGCTCATTCTTTAAGGGCAAAAGTAGTTGAAAGTGCATTGATAGCGTTGGACAAGAATAATAAAAGAGCACAAAATAGACACATACCATACTACATTGCCTCCATACACCTAATGGGGGCCGCCATCAATGATATGTCAACATCAAAAAACACCGCCTTTGGAAACGCTATGGAAAACACTGTAAATAGATTTTATAACCTGTACAATCCCGGAGACAATGCTCTTAAACGCGCATATGTAAATACAGAGAACCAAAATCCATTGGGCTTGTATGGGATTAGAAAAGGTGAACCCTCTCCGGCCAATTATGCTGAACGTAATGTAAAGTTTGAAATACCTCCGTTAAAAAGGGCAAGTGGACTATATCAGTCTTTTTGTGATAAGGCTGTATATGGATGGGGGGATAACCATTGTGGATATATTGGATTCAGGGAACCCTACCCATTTAATCGATTTCTTAAAGACGATGGAGCAATTAACGTGATTGTAGATGATTGGAGAAGAGAATACGATATACGCTGATGGTAATCCAAAGAATCTTTTTAAATGGTATTCTATAAAGCATGACCTTTAGGCCACCATATCAATAACCTGACCGCATATTCAATAAATAATTGTTATGAGTGGGAATAAAAAGACAAATATTGGTAGGTTCGGTGGTATTCGTTGTGCTAGCACTCTATTAAAAGAATTCTAAAATAACCTAATAACAACCACCAGTCCTTAAGGTTTTCCATTGTTAACATTCGTCAGAATCCTCCTTGTACCTTAACAACAAGGGTGAGACAACATGTTTGTAGAAATTTTTAAAATAAAGCCTATTGAATAAATTTTAGCATGTCATCTTATGGAAAAACCTTGGATGTTATTTTTGGTAGATGGAAAAGCCAAATACTTTATGCAGGGGTGAAATTAGGCGTATTTGATGATGTGACAACAGACCCAAAAGAGGCGGCACAAATCGCCAGGGATCTTGGTCTTGATGATGCGTTCAGTTATAGGCTTCTTAGGGCCCTTGCATCATTGGGTAACTTAAAGGAAGAACCAGGTAGCAGGTTTTCAATTACTATGCAAGGCGAGTTGATGGGAAAAGATCACCCACAAACATTGCGAGGCATAACATTGCTAGAAGAGGGACTGGAGCATTATCAAATTTGGAAGCATTTGCCTGCGATGGTTAAAGACGGCAGACAGAATGCTTTTGTTCGTGAATATGACTATGGCGCTTTTGAGTACGCGGAGAGAAATTCGGAATACGCACAGGTATTCAACCAAGCCATGAGCCGCTACTCTCGCATATACACTCAATGGGTATTAGAGGCGTTTGACAAATACGATTTCTCAAACATACAACACCTCTGCGATATTGGCGGAGGTCACGGGCATATGCTTTCGCATCTGCTTGCAAAATATTCCCACATGAAAGGAAGTGTGTTGGAATTAGGGTCTGTAATTCAGAATAAAGAACTGCTGTGGGCAAGTAAGATGAACGTTGCTGACCGTTGCCAGTACATAAGCGGGGATATGATTAGGGAGGTTCCATCTGCAGATGCATACATAATGAAACTGATACTTCATGATTGGAATGATGATGAATGTGTATAGATACTTTCCAACATATACAATGGATCTGCTGATGGCGGAAGAGTTTTCATTGTGGAGCATTTCGTGACAGATCCTGATACCTCCCATTTCTCAAAGCTTTTTGATATTCATATGATGTGCTGGGGGCCTGGAAGGGAGAGGACGGTTGAGGAATATTCTGCGTTATTGCAACAATCAGGATGGAACTATGTTCAGACATTTTACCCAAAAAATGGATTAATCGGAATAGTAGAAGGTGCCAAGTCAAAACCATAGTAACTTGTCGGAGAGGTATGTTATTCTCTGCCTAAATCAAACAATGCTTTGGAGTTGATATTTTACATTGAAATATCTCTTTACTTCTTCCTTTTTATTATGGTGTTGTGCGTGATACTAATTGCAGACATGCTTGTCCTGCCGGCAGTTAATGGGGGGGGCGTCCAAATGCTGTGGTGGATTTAAAAACAATGGTTATCCATGCAAGATAACGAAGCAAAACACTTTCAGTTATTTCGTCTACATGAAATTCATCTTCTAATGGGTTATATCCTTCTTCATGAAGGTTTCCTGAGCCAGGCTTAATGTTGCAGAGATATGGTAACATTGTTGCAGTCCGCCTTCACATAATCTCCATTGTTTTCATAATTATTTTCGCCGGCATATGATGAAATAAATGAACCGTTATTAGTTGATCATATTACCATTACTAAGACCAAGATCATAGACTAGTTTTAGATTATTTTATTATAATGTTAGATAAAAATGTTTTATATAAAGATCAGATAATATTTATACAAAGATATTAAGAAGGATAGTTTCATATAAATTTATTAATAAAAATTATAATAATTCATAATACTCAAAGAATTTAATGCTTAATTACCCAGTTTTTTTGGCACTAGCCATAATTTCAGTATTGGCTATGATAAGCTCTAATGTTGTGCTAGATTTAGCATATTCACAAGGCGGACCACCACCAGGCGGGGCACCACCTGAGGAGGAGACACCAGGCGGGGCACCACCTGAGGAGGAACCCACTGAGGAGGAATCAAAAGACGATGAACCAAG
Organism: Candidatus Nitrosocosmicus sp.; assembly: GCA_050591185.1. GTDB lineage: Archaea > Thermoproteota > Nitrososphaeria > Nitrososphaerales > Nitrososphaeraceae > Nitrosocosmicus. Next base: position 3,367 of record JBNJLU010000015.1, on the reverse strand, counting down.
CAATACTAAGGATGATAATGGTAAAAATGATGATACATTTGGTTACTTGAATTTTGAAATAAAAGATAATGATGAAAGAAACAATAAAGATAATGATAGGAAAGGAAGTTTCAATGAGGACGACTTTAAAATAGAAAGATTCGGGTTAGATGATGATGAAAATCCTTATCTTACAGTTAAAGGAAAAGCAGGTGGAACAGTACCAGATAATAAAAATATCATCTATGCGTATGTCTTCTTTACCAAAAATGACAATGGACAAGGAAAAATATATTCGGTAACCTCGCATCACCATGAAGATAGCAATGAGGTTAATAATGATATTAACTATCATGCTCATCAGGTCAAATTTAACGAAGATAAATGCATCACATCAATCAATGATAGGGCAGAAGCAGATCTTGCGAGTAAGATAGTTACTGTAGAAAAAACAGACACTGGCAGATTAAACGGAGTAGCAACAGCTGAATTAACCGTTGATGATGGAAGCGTTTGTGTGACCGAGATATTTGGTTCCGATAAAAAATAAGTATAACTCTTATTCTTATTTTTAATTTTTAATATAATGGTTAGGTGTTATTAACTTAAGATCTATGTAGCAATATTCACTATTCTTAACTGTAAACTACAAGGTTAGTTATAATAAAGGATTGAATAATGCAGTAATATTTAATTAATAGCGGATAACCATTAATTTTTTTTCCTTTCACATTCATTTCCAATCATAGTAGTCTGGCTATTTTGAATCAAGTCAAAAGTTATTTGAAGCGGGCAGATATGATAAAGTTGTTAGTTGCTAAATACTAATGCGGCTTTGAAAATATTTTTGAATTATTATACGGATTACATTATGTATTTACAAAGTCATATCAACAACGTCACATAGCAACACAAAACATCAAAGGAATCATGGAAATCATTGTTTTTTATCTTATGAATTACTATATGTAATACTGTAATGATTATGAGCAAAAAGAGAAAGGAGAAGATGGTAATCAAGTTGGCCAGTGAAAGAAAGACGACCAGAGAAATAGCTAAACAGGTGCTTTGTTGCCTAATTCAATTTTCCGTTCACACTTGACTTTTTCAGTTAAACTAGGTGTTGGTGGATGACGGATTCCGAATTAGGATGTTAAAAAGAATCATCAAAAAACGATTTTCAGAATTAGGCAACAAAGCACTAAACAGGTACACATATCTTTGAGAACCATCTGACAGATTCTAAATAAGGTAAATGGTGATGTTAAAGACGAAAAGGAACAAAGAATTAAAGACATATTCGACTATGCTAGAGTCTTTTAGATGTTACATGGTGTGTTGCCACATGAAGATGTTGCAATTTAGTTAGACATTGAAAGCCACACTGTCATATGCTATTATGTAGACTATCTTAAACTAGTAAATTTGGATAGGCTGGTCACTAAATACAATGTTGTGAAAGATGACTTGCCGCTGTCCTACTACTGTATGACGCGTAAAAAAAGACGGGCTCAGTAACCATCAGATAGTTGAGATTGTGAAAACTCCTAAGCTACTTTTGGACTTGAAGAAGGGGGTGAATCGCTATAACAATCACATGTGGTAAATTCTCTCAAAAAAACTAAAACTGGAAAAGGAAATAAAGGGCAGGATGAAAAACATGGCAGCAGAATGCAATATAAAATATAAAAATAATATACAAATAATTTAGGCCTATAGTATTATGATACAGGGGCCGTTTACAATTTGAGAATTTGAACCACTTACTGCTTTTACATGACCCGGAGTATCTCTTTTTTACCTAAGCGATGGATAACTTTGACAAGCGGTCTCAACCTAATTTGTTGGATGGCATGTCTATTCCAGCAACCACGCGCAATTGTTTTGTCCATCAGTGACTTATGGTCCCAATCCCTTGATTAAGTTGCGGTAGCCCTGCTAAATTGTTATTTGCCCTGGTTAGCCTTTATTTTCTCTATTAATACTCGACTAAAGCCGATTCGTTATCAATCAATCATCATCATCGGTTATCCTATCCTTCATTCTTTTTATGTTGGGTAGGCGCGAAACAAGTATGAAATACCCAACGCAAACAAGCGCAATAAAATGATAATCAAAGCCAATTGCCATTCCAATGGCCCCGGAAAACCATATACTCGCGGCGGTTGTTATGTTCAATACCTTGTTTGGCTTATTGCGTATTTCAGACTCTGTCCTGCCTTCAAGTTCGCCCTTAAGTATTACCCCTGCACCCAGGAATCCTATTCCGCTGACAATCTGTGCTGCAATTCTTGAAGTAGAATTTGGGTCTACCAAAGCAGACAGAAACGTAAAGATCATTGAACCGCCGATCACAAGGGAATGAGTTCCTACTCCTGCAGGCTTACCTTTAGATTCCCTTTCGGAACCTATAACATAGCCAGCAAGCAGTGAAATGCCTATGTTGATTAATAAATTTAGCTCATATCCTTTAAAGAACGTCTCAATCATGTTTTACTAATAAAGTTAATGCCTTTTTATATCAATCAGAAAAGGGGTATGCACAATACTATACAACACACATTTAGATCAAGAAAAAAAATCATTAATCTCTATGGTATCAAAATCAGTCCACAAGTTATACTCTGTAAATACAAATACCTGAGTGAAGATGGGGTATATGTATAGCCTGTCATGCCAACCCTATCTATCTTCTTGCCCGCTCGAACCTGTTGGCCTATCCTTACCTTTGCGCTATTACGTCCAAGGTGGTCATACCTCGTATGCTCTCCGTTTTGGTGCATAATTGCAATAAAAATGGAATAGTTTCAGTTTCAGTATGTCGGATTTGGACCCCATAAATTGGAGTCATCCTTGATATATGTGACTGTACCATCTGCCGCGGCAAGAACCGGAGTGTTTTGTGGGACAATAAAATCAACTGCATTTCTGAGAATGCCAAAATAGGCTGGAGATGTTTTGTCGATTCGCTGCAGTCGATTTTGAGGCATGGATATCCTATATTTGTTCTTGGTGCTCATTAAGATACGCTCTATTTTTTGGGTGCATTTTAATATATAATAAAAGGAAAAAAATTATCTAGTCAGTTTGCATCTTTTAAAAAAAGATGATTTTAGATGCTATGTCTGTTTTTGTTCTTTGTTTTTATTGTTTTTTTGTTGTTGTGGTGGAGTAAGAGGTTTTGTTGGCAGAAGAGTCATTGCTGTTGCCTTGGTTGCCTTGGTTGTTGTTTGAGTTAGTAGCTTCTGAAACCGCTGATGCTATTTGCATTGAGTTGTTCTCAAACGTCCTTGCTGCGTTTACGTTGAGGTTTGAGAGGTGTTTTGAGTTGTCTTTTGCTTGCTGCAGTGTTGACTTCATGGAGTCAAGGTTTGAGAAGATCATGTTG
>JBNJLU010000014.1:0-11683 GCA_050591185.1 Candidatus Nitrosocosmicus sp. | reverse complement strand
CGGGCCCCGGGGCCGCCCGGTTGTGGCGCGCTCTCCCGCGCCGGGGGGGGGGGGGGGGGGGGGGGGGGGCGGCCCCCCCCATGCGTTGTCTCAACTTGTCCTTGTACCAATTAACGACGTGAAGCACTCAATTGAAATTCGATAAAGTAAGAAAAAACAACTTTCTAGATAAATAATCTGGGCAATGACCATGCTGAATGGGTATCGGTATCCCCATAAATTACAGAAACAATATCTGATTTCAAGTTTGGTACATAAGTGTCAGCATTCTCTTTGTTATATGCACCTCCAGCTGGGCCATCCCAAACTTCAATCGTACCTATCACCTCTTCAGCAAAAACTACAGTCAAACTACATATGGTAAACCTAAAGTAAAAAGAATGCCTATAGATAGTGTACTATATAGTAATACAGATCTCTGATTTCTATTCATGTAAATTTTTCTTTGGATTCAATATAAAGGTAGAAGGACTGATATTACTGAAAAACAATAACTATATTTATTACATATTAGGGAACGTTTCAAAAAGAGTAATATATTTCGAAAATGCTTTATCTTATAATATGTTATTTTTATCGTGCGTATTTGGCCTCATTGCTTACTTTCATAGTTAATAGGGCCAAATAGAACTAATCCTAGGAATTTTAAGAAAAACGAAAAAGGACCTCATAATATGTCCATTACTAAACCCCTTGGGACCACTAACCACATGTGCTCATTTTTAGAAAACCATTAAAGGGTATCTCTTTTCCAATTGTCATAAAACCATTTTCAGGATTTTAGTAAATAATATTATAATGTGAAAGATACTCATCAAGTTCATATCATTTTTCTTCCATTGATTTTATGGTAAACGCTAATAAACTCTATTATATACTATCAAGAATGCCAAAAATAGTTTATACTGAATACGACATTGATGACGAAAAAGAAGAAAGTAAAAACCATAAATCTGTTTAATCTCAAAAAATGCAATTTTCAGAAACAAGAATGCAGTTATGGCAAAGGATCGGGATAAAGTGGTAATTTTTCTTTCAGCTAGTTTGTCATATATGCGGATTTTACTTTTCCTTTTAGAGGTTAAAATCAAACTCCGACCATACATAAAGTTATTGAACCAATTTACCTACCATATTCGAGCCCTTTGGCCCCACGTTAAATCAGACTATATTTTAGGTTCAGGATATTCCATTTAAAAGCATTTTCTATATAATTATAGTATGTGTTAATTAGAACATAAAATGGCAAATAACTGAATCAAGCAGACGATTATGTTTCCCGTTCCCATGTCCATAGTACTATTTACATCGGCAATAGGGTTATAGACCCATTGAATCTTGTTTATTAGTCTGATAGACGACACACATACCGATGGCTTAATGTTAGCAAAGGTAAACAGCATAAATGAGCAAAAGAACAAAGTGAATGTGACTTTGCTTGATGTTGATAACTTGGGCTCTGTTATACCAGTAAAGGATCTTGAACTTAAATTACCGCCATTTGATAATTCCATATTAGACATATTAAAGTCTTCATCACATGTGATCATTTTTACCGAAGGCTTTGGCGATGAGAATAACTCAACAATAATTTCTGCAATCAACTTAACAGACGACGAGCTTAATCATGAGAAGGAGAATATGATTAAATTTCCAAGCGATAAGTTAAGGAAATCGGTATAAGGAATTATAGAATATTTCATCAAATCATGCATTTAGTCCGTCAATACAAATTTTAGGCAATGTCTGCTTTATGTGAGTAGTTGCTTGCCTTTAATCTTGATTAATTCGCATCTTTTAATACAAATAGTGCAAGTTTCCCTTAATGTCCGCCAAAATAAAATGGGGATGATTATTGTTTGTCTCCGATATTCAGAATTCGTATCGGTTTTTTCTACTTATTTGTCCTAACTTTTGAGTTGGGTTTTATAAAAGTAGTTTTTGGAGCTAAAGTCGTATTGCCTCTCTCTTTCTGTTTTCTAGTTCAATGGTCTCATCTAGAGTAATTTGGTAATGTTCGCCATCCGGAGATTGGATCAGACTTTGAGCGATCAAGTCCTCAATGGCTTGATCCAATAGGGGAGACATTGTAGTGTCTATGGATTCCATCAATTCTCCGATGCTTACTGAAGTGTCGCCTCTTGAGTCATACTTGGATGATAATCTGTCTAATACAAAACTTTCGACATTGTGGAGGGCTCCATTATCATCCTCAGAATTGGATATTTTATCCATGGCAATAAGTGTATCCTACGCTTAAATTCTTATCTTTACTATTTGACTATAACACCACGATCCCTAGGAAGAATAGGCCAATACGAGCATACAAGGCCAATCTCATCCATTATATTGATCATTTTCTAAACAAAAAGTCTACTTAATAGAAAAATAAGGGTCAGCAGATGTTCATCTAAATGCGACTTTTATTGAACTAAACTACCGTTAATGCAAAAACCCTTGAATAGTGAAGAGTATGAAATGTCTTTGAAAAAGTTAAAGAATCATGCAAAAGAGAGATTTTACGATAAAATCAATAGTCTGATCAGTATGCCAAAAAACATTAAGTAAATTTTCGACTTGATGCCTTCTCGGCAATATGATTATTCCATTTTTATCTTGATGCGAAAATATTTAGTCGAACATAGTCAAGTGTCCATTGTCTGGGATTGAATCTATGTTTTTCAATAAGGGCAATAATTGCGTCAACAAACTTGACTCTTATCTCCTCTGAGGGCAAATGTTTCAAATAAGGTCCCAAAACTACTGTTTTTAGGTAAACAGAATAATCGTCTTTGCTGTCAAATGTAACAGGGGCATTCGTAAGGTAAACTTTGGCTTCCCTGTACCCCAATTCCTTTAGGATGTTTTTCGTATCCAGGGGTTTTGCAAAATTCCATTCGTTTTTCCACTTGACAAAATAGTTGCTGAATTCTGGTAATGCCTTGGCCTTGTCAAAAATCTCTATTGCCCTTTGCAAGTTTCCATATCCACCGCATTGAATCAGCAGAACTCCATTTTCATTAAGCAAATCATTAAAATTCCTAAACACCTGCCGATGATCGGAAATCCAATGCAAAACTGCATTGGAGAATATCACATCAAACTTCAATGGTATACGGGAGGGTCCAATATTCCGTAGATCTGCTTGCAATACCGTTACGTTTTCAATGCCTAATAGGTTTTCCATTGCCTTTTTAACCATATTGGAATCATTATCGATTGCGTAGATCTTTCCACTGGTAATTACTTTGGAAAGTATTCTTGTTATTCTACCGGATCCGCATCCCGCATCAAGTATGTTTTCCTTTCCTGTCCATTTTCTTGTTTCTATCATTGTTTTTGCCCACTTTTCCTGTATGCCTGAAACAACATCATAGGTTTCAGCATCCCAACAATCCGTTTTTTCTTCCACTTTTGACTATTGGTGTAGAAAATGCATATTTAACCATATTTTCTGCCACTGACATTGCAAAAGAAGCAACAAATGCTACAATACTTTTCTGAATTAGGTACATTGAAAATAATATCAAATAAAAAGTAAGAATTATGTTAAGGCAAGCCATACAGTCATTAGCGAAAGGAAGATATCCGAAACTCACTATAAATCTGCTAATGGAAAACATTGTGAAAATGGAGAAACAGCAAAAATTACTTTAGATTCATTTGCTCATTTCTTTTAAATTATATAAACTCAAATCTATTACTAAAGTTATTGAACCTGTTTCCCTGCTAGGCTCAAACTTCTTAGTTTTGGCTATAAAGTGAAACAACTTTTGATTATCCGTTAGGTTAGAAAAGTCGGTGCGAAAGCATATCAATATATTCCAGCAATTCCTAAGGGATCGGAGAGTAGTATGGTAGTAACATTGAATAAATATTTATAATGCATATTGGTTATGCAAATTATAGCCAATGTTCCAAAAAACGAGAAATCAGTAGTGTTTGCGAAAAATAAAAATGGCGAGACGTTTAGCATTCCGACGAAACAAAGAGCATTAATATTACAAGGTGGAGGTGCCCTAGGATATTACGAAATAGGTGTGTTTTAAAGTCTATATGTGATCATCTCTTTAATAATTCAAAACCAAAAGACGAAAATGATCAAGCAAAGGAGGGAAAAAACATGTATGCTTTAAAACAGAACCATGACAACCAACTCAATAAGACCAATGACAACTTAACCAATAAACATATTGGCGATCAGTTCTTTGACATCATAGCCGGAGTATCTATAAGGGCAATTAATGCAGTATTTCTGGTAGATTATGTTCTAAAGAACAATGGTAAGTGGGATGGTGCTTATTTAAAACTCAAGGATTTTTGGAACAACTTTAAAGCGTATACATACGCGGAATCTAATCCTTGGTTTGGAATCATGTGGGATAGTCTTAGATTTTTAATGGCGGGGGCTTGCTTCAACAGAGGCTGCCAGAAGATACTGGTCGTTTTATGAACTAGCCTGTTTACCACCACCATTTGGAGGCGTATCACCTAATTTATGTAATTCATCTATGCACTTTGATACCAGGTATTTTAGCCCTCTCAACAATTTTCTTTCGTATGATTATAAACCTTTGATGAAAATGATGGAAAAAAGCATTAATTATCCAATAAAAATAGATTTTGAAAAGAATTAACCAAGACTTTTGTTACTATCAGTTGATGTGAAAGAATGCTCTACTGCTGTTACTTTTGATAGTTACAGAAATTATAAGAGTGTGTGCGAGGTGTGTGGCCAGGACTTGAAACAAAACAAATTATTGGCAAAGCATATAATTGGACATATAAGGGAGATTTCTAATACTGCTCAAGGCATTGATGGTGAGATTATTTCTAAAAGTATTCCTTCTGCTGACCGCAACGAAGATCCCAGCAATAACTCTGAGGATTACATTTGGACTTCAATATATGGCGATGAAAACAATAGTATTAGGAAGCATGTTGTTTCTTACAATGGAATCGACAATGATATTTTAATGGCTAGTTGTCTGTTCCCGTATTCAAATCATCACACCCGTCTTTATGATTTGGTATCAAGAGAGCAACGGACATTTTGGGATGGAGCGTTTCTAAGCAATACCCCTCTAAGGGAACTGCTGCAAAAACATAAAGATTTTTGGACTAGGTATTTTAAAGCAAATGATATAAAATACGATAATATCGGAGAACATGAGAGTCGGATATATCAAGATCAAAGTCTAGGACGATCCTCTGGTATACCCAAAATTCCTGATCTTGAGGTGTTTATTATCAACCTTTATCCTGTAATGAGACCAAGGATGATTCCATCCCAAAAGATAGAGACAAAATTGAAGATAGAATGAATGACATACGGTTCCATGAGGGGTCTAAATACTATGAAAAAGTTGTTCATCTCGTTACGGGTAATGTGGATCTTACCAGACAATTAATCAAATTAGCAAAGGAAACGGGGAAAGTAAGTGATGAACAATTGAATGATGTATTAGGAATCACCGGAGAATCGACCACACGTGATGTTAAAAAGAGAAGAAATTTTTTGACTCATGTAGAAGACAAATTTATGGTCAAGGTTTATCGTATTGATAGACGGGACGATAAGGATACTATATATGGTAAGGCAAGTGACTTTACTCCTACAACTTTAGAAAACCTATACAAAGAAGGGGTAGAGGATGCAAATCAATGGTTTGACGACCTATATAATAAGACAAAAAATAATTGATCAATTCTCTTTTATTATATCTTTTAAAATAATTGGTTTCAGAATAAAGAAGAGCAATTTCACAGTCGCGTTTGGCCCATAGTGTGTCTATTACTAAACCTACTTGGACTCACGCCAAATTCGACTATTTTTTAGGTTCATTATGTTTTTTCCACAAACGGGTTTGATGTGGCCATATTATGTGACAGTCAACCATAACGGAAAAGAGCGTGATATGGATTTAGCAGACCGACCTGCTGCACATTATTTTAGGTGGATAGTTGCTATGAATTATGTGGTGCTTAATATTCAAAATATGATGACATTAAGGAAATCTGTGTCCATAATATAGAATCTAGCAATAACATTATAAGAATAATCAGCATTATTATTGAGGGTTAGGAAGATAAGAATCGACAAAATTCAGCATAAACGCTGAAGATATTATAAAAGACTCCGACCTTGAAACCACTATCTCTCCCAGTCATATGGTATTTAAAGACTGTCAAACTAGCAAAAATGTGAACGTAGGTATTTAAATAAACAGTTATAGCATGAACTGCCGCAATTCCTGTATATTTTTAAAATATGGATTATTTGAGTTATCTAAACAGTGTATGTTTTTATGCTTATTTCTTTACATTATTATTAAAAGGTGTTTCTTTCCTCATCTCTTCTCTACTTCCTGCAAATTTATCTCATTTAGAAATTCTTCCAATACCTTGTCTAATGCTTGCGGATTATGAAGTATTAACCAGTGACCCTCTCCCTCAATAATTCTTAAATTAAATTTCGGAATTTCTTGCTTCATTTTGCTCTTTAGATTCATAAATACTTCATCATCACTGCCAACTATTCCATATAGCTGGCAATCGGCATTTCTTAAGAAATCATTTATGTCATCAGGCATTGTACGTAATGCATTTCTTGCAGCAACAAAGCCTTCAACAGAGGTTTTTGTAAATATTTCTTTAAACAGATTCCATTCCTTCTCATCCTCAAATGCCTTTTCCTTTCCGTGTTTTTGTTGTCGTTCATACTCTGCCACTGCTTCCATCCCCTTTGTAGTGGCCAATTTTATTGAAATGGAGTCTTCTAGCTTGTCTTCGGGTATTGGTATTGAGGATCCGCTTATGAATATTATTGCATCTATCTTATGAGAATTATGTTTTGCATATACTGCAGCTATTTTACCACCTATTGAATGACCAATTAAGGTGCATTTCTCTATATTTAATTCATTTAGTAATCTGTCTAGATCATTGGCTAAATCATCCATTGTATAGTTATCATTTTTTCCCATGCTGGATCTGTGATGCCCCCGTATTTCATAAGATATTATTCTGTAGATTCCAGAACGTAAAATAAGGCGAATTTCTTCTTCCCATATCTTTATGTTTCCTCCCAGGGGATGAATCAAAACTATTGGATAAGATTTCTCATCTCCATATGTTTCATAGTAAATTTTTAAATCATTATCTAAGGAAATGTAGGGCACATAAGCAAAAAGTGTTGTTTTATATATGAATTATACTCGTTGTAAAGTATGATCCTGTGTTGAGATATATGATGAGCAACAGGTTACTGTTACGCCAAATTGGACTATATCATTTAAGTTGATTTATGGAAAAGAGGAAATAAATGCATCTTAATTGGTTTATGATTGGCATATTACCAATCTGCAATGCCTCAGAAGATGGAGAAGAAGAATACGTCAAACAATATTCTAATCCAGGTCTTTTGGTGAATGCTAATGCGTTAAATAACAAGTTGTCTAATGGGGTGTCGGACTGAAGTATGACAGAAAAACTCGAGCGAAACAAGGGAAATGCCATTGCATTTTATGACCTTATGTTTAACCAGAACAATCTATCTGAAGCCATCAACAAATACGTTGGGGATACTTACATCCAGCACAATCCCGCCGTAAGTGATGGCAAGGAGGCCGGCCTTCATTGAGTATTTTGAAAGAATGACCAATGGATATCCTGGCAAGCGTGTTCACTTCAATCAAGCGTGTTCACTTCAATCAAGCGTGTTCACTTCAATCAAGCGTGTTCACTTCAATCAAGCGTGTTCACTTCAATCAAGCGTGTTCACTTCAATCAAGCGTGTGATAGCAGAAGGGAACTATGTAGTTTTGCACTGTTACCCGCAATAGCCTGGTGATATTAGCGATTGGGCGAGATTTACATATTCAGACTAGATGATGATGGCAAATAGCATATTCTAAATGTCTTTTAGATTAGTAAACTTTGGTTAACAACAAATTCAAATGTTCCATCCACTCAAAATATTCTGCCTTTCTTTTAATCGATCTCCTTGCGAAGTGCAGGTGCAACTCGTGTACCTATTAATTTGATGGCCCGCATGAGATTCTCATGAGGTAGAGAGGCAGGATTCATCATAAATGTGATCCGAGAGATACCACCTAAGGATTTGCTATGTCGAATAATCTTCTCAACTGTTTCTTCTGGATCTCCAACGAGCAACGCGCCTTGTGTACCTCGCTGGGCGTCAAAACCTGTTCGCGTTACCTTATGCCATCCGCGCTCCTTTCCCAATTTGGTCATGGTACGTGCATAACCTGGAAAGAAATCATCTACTGCCTCTTGCGTGCTCTCTGCAACATATCCCAGAGAATGTATGCCTACTTTTAACTGATCAGGAGAATGACCACCTTGTCTCCATGCCTCCCTGTAGAGATCAATGAGGGGCCGGAAACTGCGTGTTTCACCGCCTATGATTGCTACCATCAATGGTAATCCAAGCAGACCTGCACGGATGAATGATTGAGGAGTTCCACCAACACCTAACCATATCGGCAGTGGTTTCTGCATGGGTCTTGGATATACTCCTTGACCATTCAAAGGAGGCCTGTATTGCCCTGACCATTGGACATGTTCATTGTCACGAATCCTTAACAAAAGATCAATTTTCTCTGCAAAAAGCGAGTCATAATCCTCAAGTCGCAGACCAAAAAGCGGAAACGCCTCGGTAAAAGAGCCACGGCCCACAATCATCTCCGCACGACCTTGGGATATAAGATCAAGTGTCGCAAATTCTTGAAATACCCGCACTGGGTCGGCAGCACTCAATACCGTTACGGCACTAGTTAGCCGTATGTTTTTTGTTCGCGAAGCCGCTGCAGCCAGGATGACTGCGGGAGCTGAATCGAGAAATTCTCGACGATGGTGTTCCCCAACCCCAAATACGTCCAAACTAAGTTGATCGGCAAGTTCAATCTGTTCAATCAGATTCCGCAAACGCTCAAATGAGTTCACGGAGAGGCTGGCGTCATCGAGTGCTGCTGCAAAGCTATCAATTCCCACTTGCATCTATAACATGTTTTCGCCAAATGGGTATTTAATTTCAGTAGTATTTTCTAACTTAGTTTGTAAGGCTTCTTGTATTTGGTAAGCATGTCAATACAAAGAATATGACGCATTGAAAAGATGAAGGGCATCAAGGATATGGATTATAAAACTTTTCCTCGCATGGAAAAGATGCATTACAGATGTTTACGATGGTGATAGTGTTTTTACAGGGCCTGATTTTGTGGTTCTAGGCAAATTTCTCCTTTTCTTTTGAGTTTGGATTTGTCAATCTTATTAGTGTACCATGTATATGCTATAAAAGACGGGAAAGGAGTAAAAGTATGGCTATATTTTACTAAATGATACCCCTAATAGAGAACTAAAAGGGTGGGTAGCCCATGCAGTCATATTGAAATACTGAATTGGCAATATTTTTATGCCCATGGGGAAAATAATCACCAAGCAAATGGACTCCTATTATCGTGCTACACTCGTTGTTTTGTTCTCTATCGCTACGGTGGGTTTGATTGCAATCCCGTTTGGGAACCCCAAATTTATTGACAGGGCGATTGTTTTGGAACTGTCGTTTGTTACACTGTTTGCCTTATTGTGGAAGGGATACAGTAAAGCACTGTTTGCATGCATTCCACTAGCCACCCTAATTATTGTTGGCAATAGCCTTGCTCCACCGCATGTCAACCTGATGATGACCTTTTCCAAGCCACTAAATGCAGTTATTCTGGTTGTGGGGGGATATGTGTTGCAGGGTGCTCTGATATACACTAGCCTAAGGTCACTACTGAACATGAGATCAAGGAGACTGACTGCATCTGCATAGTTTTGTGAGAATTGCCATTCATATTTTTTACGATGAACCTGTCGCATAAATTTGCTGCAGTCATAAATAACGTTATGTGGTATCAGATATCTTTGCCAAAAAGTCCTTGTTAAAGCAATACCTGATAAAGATTAAGTGACATAATATGGGTTAGTTGAGATGGTGTTTGATAGTGCAATAATTGGTGGAGGCGAGATACCGTTTTAGTCAAAGACAGGGACGCCCATGTCTTTCTACCTTGGGATTAAACAACGCTCTTGGAAGTAGAAGAGGCCAAATCCTGTACCTTGAAAGGCCTTTGTTGTTATGTTGCTTGTTCAATGTAATTATGTTGATAAATATATTATACGATATGCTAAAAATTAACAAAATTTCTATGTCTTTAATTTATTTATATAAATATTACAGTCATTAAATGGGTTTATCATAAAAAATGTTTATAATGCAGGAACCTCTATAAATTGTAGATAGAGGGCAAAACCGTTGCATGTTTTCCAATAACAAAATCAAGATTATTGCATCGTTGCTATCTGCCTTCATACTGCTCGTTGGCATAATAGTTATAATGAGTTCAAACATAGCAAACGATTTACTCAAGGAGAGAATTGAAAACCAGTTCTTAAGCGAGTCTTTTGGCCGGGGGGAGGCAATTCGCTCTTTACTTGAGATATATTCTAATCAAATCAATCATTTGGCTTATCGTCTTTCTACTGACGTAGATGTAGGGCATATTCTTTTGGCAAATGAACAAGAACCAGACAACGGCCCTTCCTATAACGGATACAACGATTCATCCATCATTTTAGGGCAAAAGTTTAAGGAATTTGGCGCGACATTTGACAATTCGACCTATATAAGAAACATCAAGATTATGGACAGAAATGGGGATGTGTTGCTATCGTCAAATCCATCAGAGACAGGGCATAAGATAGTCCATGTTGGCAATATGGAACCCGACTCAAATTCCACCACAAATTATAGGACTATCAATATGGAAATAAACAAAGTCAGGGATGAGAACCGGCAAGTAATCGAATTCACTATGCCATTTAAAGTGCAATAACATGCTGTGGGTAAAATAGACAATTCAAATGCAAACAGCTTCTTCATTTCAACCAGTCTTGATACAAATTCATTTGACAAGATACTGCTAAACAGGAAGGGTCTTGGAGAGTCAGGAGAAGCATACCTTGTAAACAGCAGTAAAGTGATGGTGTCTGAATCCAGGTTTATTGACAGTACAAGTCCAATAACTGTAGATACGTTGCCTGTTAGGCATTGCTTTGAAAGTATGGAGGGTAGAGATACAAGCGGTATCTACAACGACTACCGCAACATTCCAATTGTTGGTTTTTCCTATTGTGCCAAAGACTTGGGATTTGTGTTGCTTGCAGAAATTGACAAATCCAAAGTAATGCAACCCATAGACAATTTGAGAAACACCTTGGTGATAACATCCGTGGTAAGCTGCTTTATCCTTACAGTCATATCCATAGTGGTTATCCATACGCTTCTGTCCTGGAATAAGAGACTGGAATCAGCCAACAAACAACTGCAAAGCCAAGATAAAATACAAAGGGAGTTTATTAACATCGCAGCCCATGAGTTAAAAACCCCTATTCAACCAGTACTCGCATTAACAGAACGGATTAGGGAAAAAACAAAAGACAGGGATATGATTCAAATGCTTGATGTAGTAATTAGAAACGCACAGAGACTAAAAAAACTGTCTGACAATATATTGGATGTAACGAAGATTGAAAGCGATGCGCTGAACATGAACAAAGAGCTATTTAGCCTTGATGGGTTAGCAATGGACACCATCAAAGATTTTGAGAATAACCT
>JBNJLU010000013.1:0-11694 GCA_050591185.1 Candidatus Nitrosocosmicus sp. | reverse complement strand
TGTATTTTGGATTTCTTGAATTGTTTCTTAATTTATAGCTACAGCATGGACATGATAATCCATTCCATTTGATGAAAATCTCACAGATTTGACATCTTTTTTCGTCATTCTCATAGCGACATGTATTGTATGTTTTTTTAGATTTATATCTAATACAAATTCCTCTGCAAGTCAATATATACTATCTCCACTTTTCGTTTTTATTTAGTTTTGAATCGTTAATATAATACTTTACATCCTTTGTGATTATTTTCATTTCAATTGTTGTAAGTTCTTTGCTATTTTTATGCTCTCTCCTCATTTTTAATATTTATGAATATAGCTACATTGACTGTTGTGTAAGGTAAAACTAATAAATAGATATAATAAAAAAAGACAGTAGAAGATTGAAAATAGGGAATTACGAAATCCCTGATATACGATTATCTGAAGCCATCCAAGATGTAAAAAAAATATTTGATAAAGTAAAAAACACACAGGACCTAACTCACTATTCCGACATCGCCGTAATGCTTGATTATAAAAGTAAGATTGGGGGGGCATTTTATAGGAGACTAAATAGTTTAACCCTTTTTGGATTATTAGAGGGCCGAGCTAAATATAGAATTACGGACTTGGGTGAAAACATATCGTACCCCATTAATGATGAACAGAAGGCTGATTTATCTTCCAAAGCTTTTCTCAATGTACCATTGTGGAATAAATTATACGCTAAACATGGGAAACTATTAGGTGATAACGTTTGGTTTGATATTAAAAACATTACAGGCATATCTGCTCCCGAGTCTCAGGCAATAGAAAAGGACATTAGAAAATGGTATTTGGATGATGTAGTATTTGTGGTAGAAAAACCAAACACAAAATATGGAGAACAAAATAACCCTATATTAGAGGAAAACACAAAATCAAATGAGATTACTAATGTAGAAGATTCAAAACAAATTCATCAAGAAACGTTAAAGATAAATGATACTGTTCTGGAAAAAATCCCTTTTGGTAGGGATATCATTATCTATTTACCAAAAGGAAATATTGCTAAATCATGGGAAAAAGCTCAAAGATATATGAAGCTTTATCTTGAAGATTATGATGAGGATTACAATAAAACTAACCCTTTAGAGAAACCTGTAAGTGATACTGAGGAGGTTTATGAGGAGGATATTCTATAATCCATAGCCCAATGACTTTTATGTATGCATCCTTATTTGGAATAAACCTTCTTACTATGAAATCTTTATAGAATATTGGGTTTTTAAACTATAACTATGAAACTGTAAATAGAAATTATTTGGTATTATATATGCGGTGGTGTTTTTATTTTATTTTAACTCCAATATTCTCAAATATATCGAAATATTAAAACTATGAAACAAATTCTTATAATTTAGTATATTTATCAATAAACATGAATGAGTTGCAAGTCAAACGACAATTACTTTGTAAATTAGAAAACAGTGATTATTTTGTAGAATGGGGAAGTAAAGTTGCAATCATCTTTAATAAAAGAAATAAAAAGTACCGCATAGAGGAAACTGATGGCACATATTCGTTAGAGTATGATTCTGACTATGAGACTGTTAAAATTGAAATCAATACCCGTGGAATGCATGAAAAGTTTGAACAATTAGATCTTCCAGATAAAGAGCAGGTTAGAAATTATTTTGGAAAAATCATAAAGTATTAAATTTTTCCTGCCATAAAATCATCAGTTTTACTAAACCAAACAAAAACTATGCTCTGTAGACTCTAACATTAGATGCCTATGAAGATATTTGATGAAATCATGGGTTTTATTTAGGCGAGTTCCAAGATTGTAACTAAACCATAATCAAAAATAGATATCAATCTCTTTGGAAGTCTTTAACTTTAAATCAAATGTCATTTGCAAAATATGGCATTTACATATTTTATGGAGATCACATTTCAATGTAGATGTTCCTACCGTTTCTACTATTTCTGATAATATTGACTATAAATAAAATATTAGCTCTAAATATATTTATATAATACGTTAAATTTAAGTTTTAAATTATGAGGGTTGATCATATTGCAATAGCCGTAGAAAACGCCGAAAATGCTCTTGGAAACTATAAAAAAATATTGAAAATAGACAAAATAGAGACTGAAATAGTCCCTAACGAGAAGGTAAAAGTTGTAATGATGAATCTGCAAGATACACGTATCGAATTACTGGAACCGATGGATGATAATAGTCCGATTAGCAAATTCCTTAGGGAGCGGGGTGAAGGCATCCATCACATTGCTATAACTGCTGATGAAATAGAAACTGATGTCAATCGAGCTAAAGACGGTGGTATGAGATTTCTTGGTGAATTAAGAACAGGCTCGTACGGCAGGAAAATTACTTTTATTCATCCAAAATCTCTCAATGGAGTTTTAGTGGAGTTTTGTCAAGCTCCACCTGCACAATAAAAAACAGTATTGATATCTTTAATAAATCATTACTTATTTGGATTGTCATTTGTTTTTTAGCGCCAACATTGGAAACCATGTGACGATATTTTCCATATCCCATTCGGTTAACATTAAATATCTATATACGACCTAAAACCATATATGATCACGAGGTATTTCTTACATAATTGATAATTTTTTAAATCTTTTATGAATGCCACTTTTGGTATAATGGTATAAACTAATTAATACGGCAAGGTAATATACCATAATGCAAATTATTGCTATTCTGACATTTAGTTTTATGTTATTTTTTTTTAATATGGCAATTAGCACAGATGTTGATTTCGTTGACGCAAAAACCAATGATTCTATGTCGTATTTAAAACCCGTTTCAAATGAATCAGGAGTGTCAAAGTCATTGGGATCCCATAACGGTTCTGCACAAAACGATACAGCGTTTTCAACAAATAATGCTAGTGTAAAAGGCTTGTTGGTTGTAAAAACAATTGTTAACAATAATGATGTAGGAAACAAGACTTCTTCTGATTTTAAAATTAACATACATGCAAATGATCCAAATCCTATCTCTTTTATTGGTAATTCAAGTGGAACGAATGTAAAACTGGGTATGGGAATGTACAGTGTTTCACAATCTGCCTTCCCTGGATACACTCCATCTTATTCTAGCGATTGTTTTGGCGGCATAATGGCCGTTGTAACTAAAACATGTACCATTACCAATAATTATGACAATTCTTCTTCATCTATAAAATAATTGGAACAATAATGACTTCCCAAATTAATATTTCAGTGCTATACTTTGCCAGTGCAAAGGATGCCACTGGCAAAAGAAGAGAATCAATCAAATTACCTGAATCTACTACAATTAGAGAGTTGTTACTAAAGATCTCATCAACCCATCCGAGAATCATAAATATCTTAAAAACCATGCAGATTGCTGTAAATTACAAGGTGGTGGGTGTTGATGCCATTTTAGAAGAGGCTGATGAAGTGGCGCTTTTACCACCAGTTTCTGGAGGATAGTAAATGTGAGTAATCACAACAATAACACACAAAATACAAACAAGAAATATAATTATAATAAAAACCGCAACAACGAAGATGATGAAAATGAATATCAGTTGGTAGACCCTGATCCGAATATTAAAAGAATAACATCAAAGGAGATTAATGTTAAATCCGTGTTGGATTCCATAGATAACAAGGGAGATTTCGGAGCTACAGTACTATTTATAGGAACAGTAAGAAACTATGGCGATAATGGCCAAGTTATAGGTATGAGCTATGAGGCATATGTAGGGATGGCGGAGGAGAGGATAAAGAACATTGAAATTGAGGTAAAAAAAAAGTGGGATGTTAGGGAAATTAGGGTAGTGCATAGAGTTGGGGACCTAAATATAGGTGATAACAGTATTACAATAGCAATATCCACACCTCATAGCAAAGATGCATTTGATGCCGGTCAATTCATACTGAACAAAGTTAAGCACGATGTCCCAATATGGAAAAACGAGATGTTATTGGATGGTAACACAAAATGGGTGAGAGGAAAAGATTTGCAACGACAATAGGGTATGTCCTTTGGAGTGTGTATATTATTTTTTCAACACGCAAAATCACTTGCATTTATATCTTTGCATTATTTTTAAATGTATGATTTGTTTGGATGTTGGAATAAACATAGTCTTTATCTATATTGGATATAATTATTTTTGATAACAGATGGTTTTTAAAAATGATTCATACCGATCCGTGGATTATGCTTTTACAAAACTTTGTCAGAACATGCAGCCGTGTTTGGAAACGGCATTAGTTCCGGTTTTTGAATCTAAAGGCTGTGTTCTAAAAGAAGATGTTATATCTAATAACAATATTCCTCCATATTCCAGTTCACATATGGATGGATTTGCTTTAAAGTCTGAGGACACAATCCATGCATCAGAATCCAACCCTATCGCATTGAAAATTTCAAATGGCAAATCCATATTGGGAGTTCCACCTTCTGATGTTTTGAAATCAGGGGAGGCTTACCGGATTCAAACTGGTGGGTATTTACCTAACAAAACTGATACTGTTGTACCAATTGAACACGTAAAGATCGTAAGTTATGATTCGATAGAGATTCTTTCACCAACCAAAAAAGGGAGTTTTGTATACCCTGCCGGAACTGACATTAAGGAGGGCGAAAAAGTTCTATCTAAAGGTCAAGTATTGAGGGCTCAGGAAATGGCTTTGCTAGCATTTCTCAATATAAGTATGGTTCCAACATTTAGGAAACCAATAATTGCGATAATACCAACAGGAACCGAACTTACAGATGATGTCGAAGAAAACAAAAAAAACAATACCCAAAAGATTATCAATACAAATGGCCCTATATTATCGTGCATAATAGAAGAAACGGGCGGAATACCATTGAATTTTGCAGTTACGCCTGACAAAATTGATATATTAGAAAAAAATATTAAAATCGCTTTAATAAAATCCGATATAGTAATTACCTTAGGTGGATCTTCTGTTGGGGAACACGACATTGTGGAAACAACAATTAACTCATTTGGAACACCAGGTGTTTTGGTTCATGGTGTCAAGCTGGATCGCGGAAGAGTATCGGGTTTAGGCGTGATTAACGGCAAACCCATATTTATATTACCAGGACCAATACAGGGCGCATTAAATGCATTTATTGTATTTGTTAGGCCTTTAGTTAGGATGTTCTCTGGACTTTCCCAAAAAAGTGATGTTAAAATTGTAGCCACAATCACTGATAACTGGCAGGCCCGCAAAAAATTCTTTGATTTCACAAAAATACTATATGTCAATGTTTCTCGAAACGAAGATAAGTTTTTAGCAAAGCCTATAATTGGTGAAACACAAAGTATGTCTTTACTGACCAAAAGTAATGGATATATTATAATACCAGAGGGAGTAACAAGTATCCATGCAGGTGAAAAAGCCGAAGTGAATTTGCTACCTGGTTTTTCCTATATTGGAGATAGCTGGATATGTTAAGCTGCACTAATTTCAATTAATCTGTATTTGCGTTTTTATACTCTTAAATAAGCAAATTTATATTTTATGGTTATTTATACCCTGAATAAAAATATGGATAATTGAAACTGTTCCACATATGTGTGAGAAAGTTGAGATAAAAAAAATGTATTTTAGATGTAAGGAAAATATTAAAGAGTACTCAATGCACATGTTTTTTATTTGCCCATCATTTATCTTTATTTTTATTTGCTTGGCCATAGTCATATCTTCTCACTTAGACATTTTGTAAAACCGTTTTTTATCTGTCTCAATTGATAGTGACCTGTTACAAGTTAATAAAATGAAGGAGGCATTTAACAAAACCATTCACATTTGCATAATATTGGCACTAACACCTATTTTTAATGCTTTGTGTGTTTACTATATATAGATACACATATCATCATGTATGTATGAGCATGATTGATGTTGGCGACAAACCCGAATCATATAGGACTGCAAATGCACAGGCACTAGTATTTTTCAATCCCAATATAATAGACCAGATAAAAGATGGGAATTCTCCTAAAGGAAATGTATTTGAAGCAGCAAAAATCTCTGGGACATTGGGCGTAAAGAGAACTGCCGAGTTGGTACCCTATTGTCATCCAATTCCTATTGATGGGATCAAAGTGAATTTTGAGATTGAACAAAATTTCATTAAAATAATGGTTAATGTAAATAGCGTTTGGAAAACTGGAGTGGAAATGGAGGCACTAACAGGAGCATGTGTTGCAGCGTTAACCATTTATGACATGTTAAAACCGATAGATGAATCTATGTCTATAGGATCGATAAAAGTTTTAGAAAAACATGGCGGAATTGGAGATTTTAGTGAAAAGTATAACAGAAAACTTAATGCTGTTGTAATTGTAGTTAGCGATTCTAGAAGTGAGAAACAAGATGAATCTGGAAAAAGAATAATAAATGCACTATCTAATAATGGCTTTGATGTAGTTGAATATAAAATAATACCGGATGAGATAAAATCAATAGCATTTGAGCTGAACCGATTTTGTGAAAAACAAAATATAGATATCATTATAACAACAGGAGGAACCGGATTAGGCCCTCGCGATGTAACACCTGATGCAACAAAAAACATTATGGAAAAAGAGATTGATGGCATTGTGGAAAGTCTTAGAATGTATGGACAAAGTAGAACGCCACTTTCAATGTTGTCCCGGGGAATAGCGGGATTTAAAGCAAACACAATCATAATAAATCTGCCGGGAGGCCCGACTGCAGTATCTCAATCACTTAATGCATTATTTCCGGGAATAATGCATGCTTTTAAAATGATGGCAGGCCATGGACATAACAACAATAAATGATTTTGCCCAAATTATTGTCGTTGCTTTATAATTTAAAGGATTTTAAACCCTTATTTGCCCTTATTTCGCCATTTGGATTGTGTTGGGCATGTATGTTGACGAGTAGTTTCCTTGTTCATTGCGTTTTGCAAGTCGGATATCGTCTTTCCTCTCAATTGGTTCTAACTAATCTAATTTAATTAGTGGTTTATGAAATATAATACATCGATAACACCATAAATTCTATTATGCATTTCTAATTGTGGACCGTAGCGTTACTCGTGAATAGAATTATTTTAAGTTTTGTCTATCTTTGAATTAATTATGAATAGCAATACCTCAACCAGTAAGAAATGTCGATTTCTAATACTATTGGTTGCCTTTGGTGTATTTTCTATTTTACTAATGGGGGAATTTTCTATTACAAAGAGTATAACCCATAATCAGGGTAAAGTCTTTGTGATATATGCGGGGTCCCTTGTAAAATTATTTGAGGTTATGATAGGACCTGCATTTCAAAACGAAACAGTCTTAACATTTGTAGGGGAGGGTCTGGGTTCAGTCCAAGTTGCAAATATAATTAAAGATGGGTTCAGAAATCTCGATGTATTTGTAAGTGCTGGAGCAATACCAATCTTAAAGTTAATGGACATTGAACCACCCATCGCAGAATGGCTTTTAGAGTTTGGCTCTGCTGAAATAGTAATTTCATACTCGACAAACAGTCCATACTATTATTATTTTGAGAAATCAAGAAAAGGTAAACTCCCTTGGTATGATGTGCTTTCAAAGCAGGGAATAAAATTTGGCAGAACAGATTCTGGATTAGATCCAAAAGGATACTATGCCATTATGACTGCAAATCTTGCCAATTTCTATTATAATGATTCATCAATTAAAGAAAGGATTTTGGATGAAGATATGGATCCGAAACAGATTTTCCCTGAAGAGATGCTAAAAACGGTATTGGAATCGGGCCAGTTAGATGCAGTAGTTTCATACAAACATGAATCTATTTCCAGTGGACCCTTATATTTCACTGCCTAAAGAGATCAACCTTGGGGATCCCTCGTTTTCTGATTTATATAAAAAGGCTAATTATGCGTCAGAATCAGGCCTGAAAAAAATATTAGGAGGGCCTATTTACTTCTCAATTACAATACCACAAACAGCTAAAAACATTGATCAGGCAACCTCCTTTGTAATATTTATATTTTCCAAAAATGGTTCGCATATATTGGTAAAACAGGGAATCCATCCTATTGATTTATTATCATGGATACGTGGAAAAATACCCATATCTATAAGAAAGGTGATTTCGCAGTAATGCAATCAAATAAATACAATAATGGTAGTAGCCTTTACAAAATTATGTGTTTAAGAAGGCGCTTATGACCAAAAAGGACAAAATAATCAATTTTAACCTTATAATGTGGATTTTAGCTTTTATATCTGTAATATATATACTATATCCTCTAGTCAGTATCTTTACTTTTGTAGAGCCACAAAATCTGCTGGATTCAATCACAGAACCTAAAATTATCGATGCTTTAGTTCTAAGTATAATTTCTGCATCAATTTCAACAATGCTGATAGCCATATTTGGAATACCCTTTGCATTCTGGTTGGCTAGGTATAGGTTTCCAGGCAGTTTTTTATTAAGAGTTGTTGTTATCATTCCATTAGTTTTACCGCCATTGGCAAGTGGTGCACTTCTTTTAGGCGTATTTGGTCCTCAATCAACAATGGGTAGGGTTTTTCCTGATGTGGAGTTTACGCAGTCTTTATTTGGAGTCATAATAGCCCAAACTTATGTTGCTTCTCCATTTATGGTTCTAGCAAGCCTGGCTGCATTTGAATCAGTTGACGAAACATACGAAAAAATTGCACGAGTTTTGGGCAAGAAAAAAATAGATGTATTCATAAAGATCTCACTTCCATTAGCCAAAAAGGGGATACTCATAGGGTTTGTGATGACTTGGATTAGGGCAGTAGGAGAGCTTGGAGCAACAATAATGATGGCATATAATCCACACACTATCTCTATTCAAATATTTGAAGATAATGCAATTGGTGGTTTGAGGCAGGCCATTCCAAGTATAATTCTGGTCATCTTTCTCTCAGTTGCAATAATGTTCATGTTTTCTATGATAATGAAAAGGTCAGACTATAAAGCAACAAAAAACGTTTTAAACTTTAGGTTTTGGAAAGGCAGGAAGTATTGATATGGTGCTGGAACTTGTTAATGTTACCAAGGACTTTCCTGGATTCAGGTTGGGACCCTTGAATTTGAAAATAGAAGACGATAGCATTTTAGTAATGACTGGACCCACAGGAAGTGGTAAAACTACAATTCTTAACCTAATTGTTGGACTGATAAAACCAGATAGTGGTTCAATAATCATCGATGGTGCAGATATAACTAACTTGCCTGTGGAATCAAGAAACATAGGTTATTCGTTTCAAAATCCTTGTCTATTCCCAAATATGAAAGTATTTGAGAACATTGTATTTGGACTTAAAAAGGATGATAAAAAGAAAAAAGATTTTCAGATAAAAAGGCTTTTTGAAAGCCTTGGAATATTACACCTGTTAAATCGCCATATACACGGGCTCAGTGGTGGCGAGAAGCAAAAGATATCCCTTGCACGAAAGCTGATAACTGAACCTAGAATAATGCTTATGGATGAGCCCCTTGCTCACCTTGATGATCAAACTAAAAGAAATGTCAGAGTGGATCTTAGGAGAATACTTAAAGAGCAAAGAGTATCTGGCATCTATGTAACACATTTTGAAGATGTTTATGCTCTTGCTGACTCGATATTGGTGTTAAATAAAGGTTGTATTGAGAGAACGGATACTTTGGGAGCGATGTTATCCTATTCTAATTACTCGCCATCTCCATTTTTATATGAAATTTTTAAGGGTGGGTATAATTACCTGGAAGGCAGGGTGGCCGCGTCAAAAAATGGTGTTACTATTTTCATAATTGGATCTCATAAAATCGAAACGCTAGGGGAGTATCCAATTGTTTCCACGGTTGGAGTATTGATAAGGCCGGAGGACATTATCCTTTCATTGGATCTGGTAAAAACAAGTGCACGTAATGTAATAAAGACAAAAATAACCAGAATTGTTAGTTCATATTTAAAAACTGGAGTTATTGATGTACACCTTATAATGGATGGCATTCACTTGATATGCAGAATCACAAATGAATCCAGGATTTATCTTGGAATTAAGGAGGGTGATTATGTTTATGCTCTGTTTAAAACTACATCGCCTCATATAATACGCGATGAAAATTAATAAATAAATCAAAATAATGATATCTACTAGTGATAGTTTGATGAATCGGGTTAGAAATAACTGACAAATTGCTGAAACAATAATCTTTAAAAGATGGTCACTTGAATTAATGATATTATAAACGGTAACCATATTTATATTTGATTTATCACGTTTTTATTATTTTAATAAATGATAAAGTCATAACAGTAATAAAATTAATTAGATTCCCATAATGCTAAGAATGACTAGACTGCTAGCATGATTTTATTGATATTTGTTATCTTTCCTGAAAAACTCAATCAGTTATATTAATTACTAAAACAAAACTATTACAAAATGAAAAAATCTTATGCTTTTTAGTATAAACAGAGACTGGGGTAATTTTTTATTTTGGAATGTATATTTTGCGTTTTATTTGTGTTATTATATATAATATACTTACTCCGCGTTAATTTGGAAAAAACTAATAGAGTTTGAAAAAACTTAAATAAATTATATCGTGAATAAGCTTATGGCCAGAAAGCTATTCCATTTACATTATGCAGTGCTGTTTGTTTGCGGAGTTGCTGCAGGCTTATCTGCGTTGGCCTTTTCTCTAATCTTCAAGATATCTGTCAATGGCCTTTTTATTCCTGATTTGGCCTCACAAGCATTGATTTCGCTAACTTCTGGTGAAATAGAATCCCAAGCAGTAGGGATATTAGGACCTTTTGCCAAATACGCTTCATTTATTGGAGCGATTATCGTTAACCTATTATTATATGGCATAATAGGCGTTTTTCTAGGTGTCCTGTTTAACAAAATTAAATCAAATAGGTACATCAACAGGTCAATTTTCTCATCAATCGTTTCGTATGTTATTTTCCTTGCAATCACCGTAATCTTGATAATGATAAATACCTTGCCAGGACAAAGCATGTCAATTCAGCCTATATCACTTGCTTTCTTGATTTTACCTCATGTTGCATATGGTTTTATATTCTCATCCTTTTTTGAAAAATTAAGAAAGGATAAAAATTCTTTATCTTCTATTGCTGAGCCGAAAACACAGGAAAATGATAATTTGACAAAAAAACAGCAACTAAAGACCGCAATAACAGCGGAAGTGGATTACAAGAAAAGGGCTTTGCTACGGGCTATTTTGGTTTCAGTAGTTGCCCTGCCTTTAATGTATTTTGGGTTAAACCGCATATTCTCCGGTTCGGGACAACAACAGCAACAGCAAATACCCTCTTCATCTTCAATATCGCAACTTCCCCAATTAAAATCGAGGCCAATACCTCCGGGATTTGAGGGTCCAAAAATGACCCCGTTGATTGATGCCGAAGTAACACCGACATACCTTTTTTACCGAATAGATAAGAATACCATAGTTCCCGTGGTGGATGCAAAAGAATGGGTTCTCACAGTAAAAGGGCTTGTAGATGCCCCTTTGAACATAAGTTATGACGAAATAAAATCAATGGATTCAGTAGATCAGTATGCTACGCTGTCTTGCATTAGTAACAAAATAGGCGGTGACTTGGTGAGTACAGCTTTGTGGAAAGGGATTCCTCTCAAAGACCTTCTAGCAAGAGCAAAGGTCAAACCGGATGCGAAATATATTGTATTTAGGTGT
>JBNJLU010000012.1:0-11912 GCA_050591185.1 Candidatus Nitrosocosmicus sp. | reverse complement strand
TTTTTTTTTTTTTTTTTTTTTTTTAATTTTTATATTTATTTTAATTAAATTTTTTTCTATCCAGGCTTTTTTTGTAAGGACGTATTGATTTTCTATTCACGTGCACTTGAATTGCTAGATCTTTAATAGAAATTCCACTGCCTTTTAATGAATATAATTTATAATGTCCAAAATTTTAGTCGAATATTTCTTATATTTGGAATGATGACCAATACGACTTTGTTTCATATTGCAAAACAATCTTTGTTTATTATGGATAAATTTGTATAAAAGATAAGAAAATTGTCAGATTTTTGAGTTACCCTGAATGGTAAAAAAATAATAAAATTGCATTTCCCCACCTCATTAAATGGAGGTTTGAGATATATTCCTAATGTTTATCATTTTAGAAAATTAGCATATATATGCATAACAATGGGTAAAAAATGGTATCAAGCAAGCAACCAAATAAATAATATCTAAACTCTTTATTTCTGTGCCCCAATTAAATTTCCTATGGATTCACCTAATTGTTCTAGTGGTCCTTTAGTTTGATTTTGTATGGATATTGGACCGTTATTACCGTTTGAGGATGAAGTTTGGTTTTGAGCAAATGTCTGTGTCCCAGAGTTTGCATGTGCAAATAAAAGTGCAAAAGACAAAAGGGTTATAATTATCTTGTTCATTAAATCACAAGAATATTAAAAACATAAATAGATATTATTCTAACTCACTTTTTTATTTTTCCCTGTTTAAAATAAATTCAGGAAAAGAGCTGTAACAATATTGATAACAATTAGTTATTCAGATTGTAGTAGATAATCGACTATTTAATATCAAATACTACAAATAGCCATATCTATTGAATAGAGACTTGACTTAAACTGTATAATTATTTTAGTCTTTTTGATATATAATAGTCATGGCAGAAAGAAAAAAAAGCGATTTTAGTGTTCTCATGGTTTGCACAGAATACCCACCTATGCAAGGGGGAATTGGAAGATACACTTTCAATGTGGTGCAGGCTTTGCGTTCAAGGGGCATAAAAATTAACGTTCTTTCTAATTCTGATGGGGATGGCGATTATAAGGGCTTATCACCATATGCCAATAACAATTCAGAGGTGATATATGATTTGGTCCAAAAACTACAACCTGACATGGTTCACATTCAGCATGAGCATGGGTTGTATGGTTTTGATCTCAATCCATTATTCCCAAACAGGACAAAAACAGGAATAGACGAGTTTTACTCTATTTGTAAGGTTCCTATAGTTTCAACCTTTCACACAGCTTATGGGTTCAAAGTGTGGATGCAATCCACCCTTGTTGAAGGAAAAGATACTCTTCACCTAAAATACCTGTATGAATATTGGAAGCATTTGATTAACTACTTGTCTTTCCGTAGAGTCATTTCATATGCAATGTCTAAAAGCGCAGCTGGAATAGTCCTTTCCAATTACATGACAAATTTGATTCCTGGTAGTAGTGTTATATATCATGGATCGGAGCCTTTTCAATCTGTTGAGGTTGAAAAAAAAGAGGCAAGAAAAAACCTGTCCTTACCTGAAAATGAGAAAATAGTTTTGGTGCAGGGATTTTTAACTGCAACAAAAGGCTGGGACATTCTAAAAAAAATGAAGATACCTGATGGCTGGAAAGTGGTAATGAACTATTCCAAAAATCACTATAATAACCAGATAATCGACCTAAATTTAGACAGCAAAAAAAATGTCATTAACTTAAAAAGAGACTATCTATCTGAGAAAGACCTATCGACATTATTTTTTGCATCAGACATAATCTTTTTGCCATATAAGGCAATCTCAGGCTCTGGAACCATGTTTGACGGCATGGGACACGGTAAGCCGTTTCTGTCCTCAAATGTAGAATTGTTTAAAGAATTCTCCAGATTAGGGCTAGGTGTAGCAACAGAGAGAAATGCCAAAAGTTTTGAGAAAGGGCTTAAGTCTGTTGATGAAAACTATGAAACCTTACAGTCTAACGTGGAGAAATTCCGTAAAAACCTAAAATGGGATAACATTGCTGACCAGCACATTGACGTCTATAATAACATACTTGATACCAATAAATATAATATCGGTATCAAACCGATTGCAAAAAAAGCCAATAAAAAACCGGATAAAACGTAATTACTGTTTCGGTTTCCACCATTCTTTTTTATTCTAAAACCATTGTTAGTTTGCTATGGAACAATTAACTTAGCTGCATAATTAATCCTACATTATTAAAAATACGTGAAATTAAATGTTAATCCCAGTTTGTAGATTTCAAAATTAAAGTGCTTGGGTTGAGAGCACTAAAATAGTTATTTAAATTTAATAGTATGTGAACTCCCATACTTGTAGATGTCAAATCCCGTTCTTATAAATTATATGAATAAGTATAATAGATGAATCCACGATTATACGGTATGTATTCGAGTCCCACTCCCGGATTTTACGGATTTGATCATGTTTTTAAATAATAGATTTGGCATATTTTGATTTTTTATTTTTAAATCTGATGGATAGTCAGTTAATCTTATTAGATGGATTACGTACAAATTTGACACATGTCCGACTCGGCCCATGTCATATATGTCCCTTTATGTAGGCCCAAGACAATATTATGTTATAGATGCAGTCATCCATGAATCTGGAAAACGCTCAATTTGTTGGCGATGATTCCAGTCCCCTTGCAAACTTTCTTTATGCTTTAAAGACTCCCGAGACTAGAAGACAATATCCTAAACGTCTTGAGGTTTTCCTGGATTTTCTAAATTTGAAAGGCACTTTAGAAGACAAGGTGTTGGTTTTCCACCAAAAATCCATTAATAATCCTGCATGGTTATCTCAAAAACTAATACAGTTTATCCAATATCAAAAAGAGAGGGTTCAAAGAAATGAGATATCTGAAACTACCATCCCCAATTATCTTAAGGCGATAAAGCTCTTTTGTGTAATGAATGACATCACTATCAATTGGCAAAAGTTAAGCAAGGGGTTGCCTACCAGTAAACGTGCAGCAGAAGATAGGGCACCAACTATCGATGAAATAAAAAAATTACTGGAATATCCTGACAGAAGAATCAAACCCATAGTTTTGATGATGATGTCTTTCGGCATTCGAGTTGGTGCATTTGATTACTTAAAATGGAAACATATTGTTCCTTTGAAGGATGAGGTAGGAAAAATTATTGCTGCCAAAATGGTTGTCTATCCGGGGGATAGGGAAGAATATTTTACTTTTATCACATCTGAAGCCTATAACGCATTAAAAGAATGGATTGATTTCTGGTTATCTTTTGGAGAGAAAATAAACGGGGAATCATGGGTTATGAGAGACATTTGGCAGACAACCAATGTAGACTATGGTGCTAAATGGGGACTTGCAACAATTCCAAAAAGGCTCCATAGTAGCGCTATCAAGCGCATGATAAACAGGGCATTGTGGGAGCAAGGAATAAGACATCCGTTGCAAAATGGGGTGAGGCGCCACGAGTTTAAAACAGTTCATGGATTTAGAAAATTTTTCAAAACACACTGTGAACAGGTTATGAAGTCAATAAACGTGGAGATTCTTATGGGGTACACAATAGGGGTTTCTGATTCTTATTATAAGCCGGCCGAAAGGGAAATCCTTGAGGATTATTTGAAAGCTATTACTGTTTTAAATGTTAATAACAGTAACAATAAACATTTAGAAGAAGAAATTCAAAAGGTCCGTGAAAAATATGAAACCAATGAATCCACAATAAAAAAACTACAAGAGAAGGATGACGCATATATTGCTCTGTCTGACCAAGTTATGATGCTCATGGAAAAGGTTCAAAAACTGGAGTCAAATAAAGAAGATATAACAAAAAAGTAAGTAATCATTCTTTCAATTTCAATTCCTTGTCGAAACACTCTAATGCTTTTTTAAAGTTTTCGTCTTGATGCAGATTGTCATAATGTGGTTGAAATTGTGTTATTCGGATTCTTAAATTGGTTAAGAAACTTATCAAATGCCCTTTGCAACAATTAACAAATAATATGTCCATCTTATCAATCATCTTTATATCTGTTTTTGCCTCTATGCTTAGGTATGATTCATTAGGGTCAATAGAAAATTCATATAATTTTGTTCCATATTGCCTGAGAACAGCTTTATTCTCATCTTTAAGAATGGATATGATGAACTTTCTTTGAGTTTCTGACACATCAAGTATTTCAATTATGTTCTCGTCAGGTTTGGGCGTTATTGTGGCATCCTCAACCCAATCCCACCCTAAAGTCCATCCTAGATAATTTCGTAAGTTTTTATCAGAAAAATTTTGAGGATAGTTATGCTTGGATTGTTATGCCATATAAAAACTTGTTTTGACAAATAACCATCATCAGTTGTAAAACACATCTTTCCTAAAGAATCTACAGAATTGATTATAACCTTGCAAATATCCCTCAAATAGGAAACAACAATTGAAAAAAAAGCAGAGTCCCAATCAGCCTTTAACAATGTTTCATAGGTTATAAATGGATATAGAAAGGTAGTAAAGAGAATATTGTTTTTGTAATTTTTTAAAAGATACAAAACAAGGTCGTCATATGGGATATCAAATGTATTTAAAATCAAATAAAATATGCCGCTTAAAGAGAGCCTATATGGATTTTTATATTTGGATTTCATCCCTTTTATCAATTTCTGGTTTTCAGTAACTAACTCCAATAGGCCGTTATCATGTAGGCTTTTGGTGTGCCTTGAAGTAGTCCTTTGATTGGTCAACCTGTCTTTGTAAGATTCATAATAGTCATCGGTTGTATTGACTGGGTTTTTTAAAAAGTAGTTCATAATTTGGCCGTATTTGGAACCCAATGGTTTGACCTGTAGAGATAAATTTACAAAGTTCTCAAGTGAAGGTGCGCGGTAAGAATTTAGAAAATATCCGCCGTATGTTTCCGTGGACAAATTTAATTATTTATTGTCCACGTCTACTTTTATATTTTATGTAATTTACCGAATCTATGTCTATATCACAGACTAACAACAAAAACAGTAACGAACACAGAAAGGTTCAAGAGTTGGTAGGGGAATCATCCTTTTCCATAGTTCTCCCAAAATCTTTTGCAATTGCTTTGGGAATAGGGAAGGGAGACTTTGTCAAGGTATACACAAATGAATCAAAGATAATAGTGGAGAAGGCATCATAATGAGAAGAAACTTTGTTTATTATGTAACAATATATAGGTGTTGTAAATCTATATGGATAACCTAGCCTTCAAATTAACATTATTTTGCAAAGACACTTTGATGACACTGACAGCTCCCACTAGCATCCTCAGTCCATGACATCTATGGATATTTTTTATGACCGGATGGCTGTTATAGTTTTTGAAGAAAAAAGACCATTTAGTTATAGAGACTTTTTATTATTTGAATATGAAGGCAAGGAACACCGCTATACGCATGGAACCATAAGAAACATTTTCTGCGAATTGCGAAAGGATGGCAAAATAGAGCGTGTCTATAAATCTACTCCTGCCTTCTACACATTTCCTGGGGTTAAAGTAGGAAAATCGATTACACCTAACCATGGGGAGGACCATCTTGGTCCCAAGGGAAGAGGTTTCCTTCAGTTTCTCCAAAACCTGCCAATGGATAAACCATCCATCCACAACATTAGGCTAAGATTTTCATCAACAGGCCCATGGTCCATCCTACCGTTGTATTCCGATTCCAGCAATTTGATTGAAAAAGTAGACTTAAAGAATAACAAAGACATTACGCTATATGAGATTAACCTTAAAGATATTGTTATTAAAACCACTGTTCATAAAACTGACACTGTATCTGTAACTGTGTCCTGTTCTGATTCACCAATACCAATAGACCTCTTTGGTTTAGCTAAATTAGCAAGTGGCTTGACAAGGGTGGAGGAGCGCCTTCAAAGAGTGGTTGATGATTATGTTGGACGAAATTTAAACAGCAGGAAATTGTCTAATGCCGCTAAACACACAATACCTAATCACATGTCATGGGTAGTCACCATGTGGCACTTTGGCCGTGATTCGCTTACAGAATATTCGGGGGAGAAATTTGAGATAACGGTGGAGGTGGGATTAAGGTTATTTCGGGCATATTCAAAAACATATAAGAACCACAAAACAGTGAGGATAAGAAAAGAAATACAAGAGTATCCCAACAAACCTCTGAAAGAAGCATTTATGGACAAGTTAGAAGACGAATTGGAGGCCCAAACTCCAGATTTTAGATGAAACAGTTATTTTATATATTCATTATTATGGTCGATTTTTAACCATGATAAAACAAAAGGATACAGCATCAAAGATGCTGGAATCCCCAAATCGGTCCTTGCCCTTTCATAGTCAAACCCCTGCATGGCATGGGCCACCAATCCCCTTGATGATGCCTCCAAGGCCAGGTTTTCCCAAGCAGCACCCTAGTCAAACTGGTGAGTTATGGAGTATTTTCCATTGATATCAAAATGTTTGTTTGATGCAACCACAACAAGCAGGGCAGCGTTTTTGGCCCAAACCTTGTTTGGTTCTGCCAGCACACCAAAAAGCCTGTTCCAGTAATGAGTGTTCCTTTTGGCATAGACAAACCTCCATGGTTGGTTGTTGTAGGACGAGGGGGCTCATCTGGCGGCCTCAAAAAGGGACATTATGTTTCCATCATCCAATTGCTCACCTGTCATTGACCTTGGGGACCATCTGTTGAGAATAAGCGGATTTATTGGAAAGGTTGATTGTCTTCCTCTTTTTTGGGTTGGTTCTGAGTTTTCTGTGTTTATGGATTCGTCCACCGATATTGACATATGGAAAATGGCCCAGTTCTTTATTTAAAATTATGTAAGCATCGGTTAAATTACATGGTTTTCGTTAAATATACATCTCAGTCAGATTTAAGTGATAGGCTTTTGATTTTTCTCATGTTTTCCTCACGAAAACCTCTCTGATTCTCAGTGACTAGTTCCTTTTTGATGTCCTATTTGTTGCTTTAGTGATTGCAAGTTCTTTATGTAATCGATTGCATTTGTAGTGTCTTTTACTTTGACATTGTTTTTCTCGATATACTCAAACCAGGTCACAAAAGCCGGGATGCTTTCCCTATGCTTGTTTAATATGGATACAATCTTTGACGTTCTTTGCAGTGTCAAATAGTCTTTGTAAATGCTGATGACTTGCTCTGTTGGGATATCCAAGGAAATGGCCACTTCAACCAAGGATTTGTTTTCTAAAAACATCTTAAAGGATTGAGATACCGTAGATTTTGCTTTTTCTTTATTGTCTCCCGTTGCCTTTCTTTTTATTTTTGTAATGTCTGTAAACGAAACGTGTGCTTGTTTTGCAATCTGCCTTGCCGTATGCCCTTGGTCCAGCAAATCAATAACTAACACCTCTTTGTCCTGTTCATTCAAAATCATAATAACAGCCAACATTGTTATCGAGTTGGTTTATAAAGAAATGATTTTGCTATCTCTGTTACAGTCTTTACTCAATTGCTACATATGTTGTTTTTTATGTTGTTTTTGATTAATATGACAAAAACATTATATCACTAAATCGAATCTTTTTAAATCCAAATTTGATACCTTTTCACTATATAAAATACCCAAAGATATTGAGGCCACTTATCTTAAAATTTTCTTTTTATCATCCACTTTTGAAATTATAATTATCAAAACATAATTTATATCGCTTTTATCAATATTATTTGCATTTGTTATAGAATACATCCTAATATATTCACATATAGGTATAATAAATTTATAAAACTATTATAAAATATATAAAATCTTATTTTTAGTAAATCTTTTATCCGACCTATATCAATACCAAACTAGGTTAAATAATAAAACCAGATGAATTAGTTGGATACAAAATTATATTCAAATATTCAAGGGGGTGAAACAATAGGTCTAGCAACCATTTTTGGAACATTTGTTGCTAGAATGATTTCCTTTGAGACGTGGCCATTAGAAGTGGTAGCGAATGAAAAAGTTGATAGTGGACTAATAGGAATATAAAATGATTACAGACCCATTGGAACGCTCCGTGTTGTCTTATGTCCACGGACAGTTTTTTGTTTTAGATGAAAATGTGGATGTTGCAAGCGCCGTCAAACAAGTACATGCAAAAAATGCTGAAACAATAATTGTCACTGAAGATGAAAAGCCTATTGGTATTGTAACGGATAGCGACATATTAGACAAGATTGTGATGAGGGGTGCAAACTCCGACAAGGTTTTGCTAAAGTCCATAATGTCTTCGCCCATTGTAACACTTTCCTCAAAAGCAACCGTAAGGCAGGCACTTAACATCATGAGGGTAAACGTAATCAAACGAATACCAATCATTGATGATGCAAAAGTTTTAGGCATTGTAACACAGGAAGGGTTGGCAAACGCTATCAGGACATCAGTATTGGAAAAAACATTTAGAAGCTATAGGGTTATTGTAAGAGAGCACTCCAAACCAATCCTTGCGAACCTTGGCTTTATACTGCAATTCTCTGGGATACTGATTATAGCACCTGCCATCTTAGCAACTCTAATAGAGGAAACAGTGTCTGCTACCGGAATGTTTTTGGCTATCACTGTTATGTTTCTTACCGGATTTATCCTAAATGCTTACGGGGAGAAGACCCCGTTGAATCTAAAGCAGGCCTCGTTATTAATGGTCTCAAGCTTTGTGTTGCTGAGTCTTTTTGGGAGCATCCCCTACATGTATGTCAATCCGTTTGCAAATGACATTGGTTCGTTATCTCTTTTTGTCAACAGCTTCTTTGAGAGTGCGTCTGGATTTACAACAACTGGTTTGACTTTTATAACTCATCCTGAAAACCTGTCCCAGAGTCTTGATTTCTATCGCTCTTTCACTCAATGGGTGGGAGGTTTAAGTTTTATCTATCTTGTTGTTACCTTCTTCTATCCCGAGCGCAAGTTAATTCACATGAAGGGAATGATTGGAGGGGGCGTGCTAAAACTCAAGCAGTTACTCTTAACTATTGGTGTCATCTTTACATTTTACACCGTAATACTAGGAATCATATTATATGCATTTAGTGATTTTAGCATTATTTATGCTACATCTTTGTTATTGAGCGCAGTCATTGGTGGAGGATTCATTCCCATCTCCACAGCAGTAACGGGTGAAAACTTGCCTCAGCTATTAGTGCTTATAGTAGGTATGTTGATTTCAGCTTTGCCTTTTGCATTCCACTATGCCATATTCAGCAAAGAGATGAAAACGACAAAATTCCGTCCTGAGGTGTTTTTATATTCTGGAATTATTATTGTCTCTACAACTGTTTTCTATTTGTTGTTATTAAATAATGGTAATGACAGTCAGTCAAATTGGGTTACGGCTGCATTTCATGTTGTAAGCGCTTCAACCACTTCTGGATTCCAATTTATTGACATATCGTTATTATCTTATGATGGAAAGGTTCTTTTGATTGTGCTTATGTTAATTGGAGGCACAGCATTTTCAACTGCTGGAGGCATTAAGGTAGGTAGGATACTGCAAATTTTCCTAAGGTTGACAAAAAGAAACTTTGCAATGGACAATGCAATCAGGTCGATTTCTTCTGTGTCCTCTCGATACAACGAGTCATATGTTAGCTATGGAAAGAAAACAGAGGAACTTCGAGCAAAAAAGGCTCTTAGAGAATCATTAGCTGTAGTTGCCCTATTTTTGTTGTTATCTTTTATTACTGCCATAGTGCTGTTTTACTTGGAACAAAAAGGTTTTGTGGAATCACTATTTGAGTCGGTTTCTGCCGTAACTACCACAGGGCTAACCTCCGGAGTAACTTATATGGATATGAATATGGTATCAAAGATTTTTCTTATTGTAAATATGATACTCGGAAGGTTTGAGATTATTGCTGTGATATATATTTTCATTGAAAACAGGAAAATAACAACTCGAAGCTCAGAATACATAAGACACCTGCATATACCTCACATACATCATCAAGACAACACTGTAAAATAGTAATTGAATAATTATGTTTGTAAATGCTTTCATATTTAATCTAACTATTTTAATTATTTGTTGCGTTATCAATATGCATCTCACATTTCTTTACAAATACACTCATCCCTAAACTTGCACCTATTTCAAGAAAAAGGAATTCAATTCCTTTCATAATCAGCCATAACAGAGAGAACTGTTTTTTTATTAATACTATAACAGTTTCCCATAGTCTCTATGCCACTCTACATATCTAGAACTAGGGAGGATATTTCATTTGGAGATGGAATAGCATCAATTTTATAGTGACATACTGTAGAGATGCCTTTAAAAATAAAATAACAAATGAATTGATTATGGGGCATTAATAAGTTCATCTGCCCACTAAAAGCAAAACCATCGGAAGAACGAATGTGCCTATTGTCAATGTAATTAGCATAAATGGAAACCCTATCTTAAAGAACCTCATAAAGGATATTCCATGTCCAAATTTCATGCTTAACCCTGCAGCAACCACACCCGCACTTGAGCCAATCAAGGTGCCGTTACCACCCAAATCAGCCCCTAGTGCCAAAGCCCACCACAAGGGGTTAATTTGGAACTCGGTGCCAAAACCTGATGCGATACCTGGTGTGGAGATAAGTGAATGGACCAGTGGAATCATTGTTGTCGTAAACGGAATGTTGTCAACAAAAGCGCTTGCGATGCCAGATAGCCATATTATCATTATAAATGTGAGCCAAGAATCGCCGCCAGTTATGCCAATGGCAAGTTTTGCCAACACTGTTATCAGACCGGCATGTTCTGCTATCCCCACAATGACAAACAATCCTATAAAGAACAGGAGGGTGGACCAATCAACTTCATGCAGTATTTTCTCTAGTGGAATTCTTGTTATGGCAAGCAATACTGCAGCTCCTCCTATTGCGACTATGGAGACTTCCAAATGCGTTATGCCTTGCAGTGAAAATAAAACAATGACGCCTATTAGTACAATCATTGATTTTATTAGCAGTGCCTTGCTGTGCGATACTATGGCGTCCTCATCCCGGTGCATCAGCACCTGGACATCAGAATCCTTCTCCAGGTTTTGCTCTCCTTTTAGTTCCTTTTTGAAGAACAACCTTAACAATAGCAAAGAAACGGCAAAGATTATTGCCATGGTTGGGCCCATATAAATCAGAAAAGAGTTAAAGTCAATTCCTGCGGCTGAGCCAATAAGTATGTTTGGAGGGTCGCCAATCAAGGTGGTGGCTCCCCCAATGTTTGACACCAAAACCTGGGCTATTATGAATGGGATTGGGTGAATCTTTAGTGTTCTTGTTATTGACATGGTAACTGGAATCATAAGCAAAATGGTGGTGACATTGTCAACAAACATTGAGGCAACAGCTGTAAATGCACAAAGAAGCAACATCAAAGACCAAACATTGCCTTTGCTAACCTTACCTAACTTTATGCCGACTTGGTAAAATATGCCTGTCTCCCCTAGAACAGCTACTATAACCATCATCCCAAGCAAGAGACCTATGGTGTTAAAGTCAATGGATTCGACTATAAAATCAAGGCTTTCCTCAGCAGTTATGGAGCCCAATGCAACTGCCAAAATGATGGAAAGCACTGCGGCAAAAGCCGCAAGAACGGTCCTATGGATAATCTCAAGCCCTAGCAGAACATACACTGCAACCATAACCAAAGTGATGGAAGCAAGAATGGGGGTAACATTTTTGTCAAACATTAAAGAGGGAACAGTAAAAAGGACCACAGCATAGATTGCTATCAAAATGAGGCCAACAGTGTACTTTTTGTGCAAATTTGTTATTCTTTATGAAAAACAACTATTCATAAATATGAGCCTATCCCAAAATTATCTTTCTGTAGATGATGATGCAACATGAGAACTGTACCAACCCAAGATAGTTTTCCATCTTCTTTTCATATCGGGTAAACA
>JBNJLU010000011.1:0-11932 GCA_050591185.1 Candidatus Nitrosocosmicus sp. | reverse complement strand
CAGAAGGCTGCGTGTATTCCCCCTCATCATAAATTGTTGGGGGGGGGGTTTCGATTGACTGTTAGGGATTCTTGATTAATTGCGCCATTTGAGATTGTCACTGCCCAAATGTTTTGTGTGGTTCCATCCTCTATTGTGGTTGATTACCGCTAATACCGTGATTTTGTTGTATTTCCTGCTAAATACCATCGCCCAAAATGGGAATAATGGTGTAAACCATCTTTTTATTTGACAGGGGGCTGAATTTCCCTTATGCTGAGGTTCTTAAAGCTCAACGCAGCATTATCTGACCTAAATGTCGCTATCGGACCTGAGTTCGTTATTGTGTGGTTTTTCGATCTATCGCAACCGGCACTATAGAATTTGTCATCTGATGAGTTAGCGAACCAGTTGCCATCGTCTGTTATTTCAGTCACTTTTCTCCATTTGTTGTTATTTTCATCATCCAAATAAGATTCCATTTTTACCGCTTGATCATTTTCTATATTGTACATTACGACTTTCCAACCTATCCATCTATCGTTAATTGAGCCTGTAGATTGGCTTGTGCCTTTCGCATCAGTATAGCCGCCGGTATGCCATATTTCTTTTTTCCAATCCACTTTCCCATCGATGTATATGGCACCGTTCAAAGCTGTACCCTCGCAGGGAGTGTTGTCATTGTGTCTTCCACCTCTTGCACGCCAGTCAACGTCTATTACCTCATCGCTTTCCTCACTGTTTTGCTCGGATTCCTGATTATCGTCTGTGGGTGATGATGATGTTCCATTTGTATTTGGTCGTACTTTTACATATCCTGTCATCTCTATATTCTTCCATTGTGTATCCCCTGGCAGAGATAGGACATTCATTCTTATGATTGAGTTGTCAATGAACCATGAGTCGTCATCATTGTTTACTATTGGAATGTCATTGGTTATAGAAAATTTCGAATCCTCTTTGGGATTTTCCATATTGATAAACCATTCTCTTCCGCCTTCTTTGGTAGGGTAGATTTGACCTACCCCAAACATATCCGTCCCAGAGGAAACAATTTGAGGCTTTGGAACCAAAATGGTGTTATAGTATAATGTGGCGATTAGGAGTAAGACAAAGAGCATGACAAACCCACCTGCAACCCATTTACCTTTTTTCAGATGTCAATTCTCACCTATGGCAAATATGTACCGATGTTTAATTTACCTTTTAATATAAACTAAAGTTTCATAGATGCGGTTTTGCAACTCCTGATATCATTAGGCAGATTACTTTATGCTGCCAGGCCATGGATCAACAACATCTACATTAATTTGGTTCTCAAATTATGTTTATTTATCTTAAATAATGAACCCATATGCTGGTAGAACCTTCCTATGAAGCGAATGGGACAAATTACTCCATTAAATAAATACTTTGTTCTGTATCTGTAGTCAAATATGTTCTTATCAATAAACAAGATTCCACACCCAATCCCCCCTGCCGACAGTCCAAACCCAAAGGCTGCCCAGGCGCTGCAGGAGGGACTTGGCGGTCAATTCGGTGAAATGCGAACCATGATGCAGTACTTTTTCCAAAACATGAACTTTAGGGGTGACGCAAAACCATACCAGGACCTTCTTAGGAGCATGGCCTCAGAGGAGATGGGGCATGTTGAGCAGATCACAAACACAATAAACGTTCTTTTGGAGGGCGCCTCCCATCCCTCACTGCAGCCAGGTGACGGGTTGCCGTTGTCTGTGGCCCTTGACTCACCCAACATACACCATTTTTTGGTTGCGGGGCAGAGCGCAAGGCCAGTTGACGCCGCGGGCAACCCATGGTCGGCCTCATACATCTATGACAGCGGCAACCTTGTCCTTAACATGATTTACAACCTCATGCTGGAGGCAACCGGCAGGCTGCAAAAATGCAGGCTTTATGAGATGAGCAACGACAAGGCCTACAGGTCAACAGTGTCATACCTGATTGTGCGGGACCTGGTCCACGAAAAGGTGTTTGCAAAGGCACTTGAGGCACTGGGTGTCAACTGGGGCAAGGCCCTGCCCATACCTAGGATAGACACATCAGGCATGCCGGAGGTAAAGGAACTTGAGAGCAAAAACCTGCACAACAAGATGTGGACATTCACAAACAAGGGCGAAACATCCATGTTTGACAAAATCTTTAAGGGAGACTCACCGTTTGACGATGGGGGAAAATTAGAAGTGATAGATGGATTCCCAGAGGGCCACGAAATACCAAAGCTTCCCGATGCCCCACAGGAGTTTGCGTCTGGGCTTGACTCTGACTTGATGAGGCTGACACAACAATTGCAAAATATCTCTAAAAAAGGCCGATAACTATTAAAAAAACAACACCAACGCGTTAATCGCCTCTTTTCCTTTTTTCCATTATTTTTTACAACTGTGGTCTATTTAAAAAGGTCCAGTATCTTTATGTTATAATAATTGTTCTATCCTTTTTATTATTTTTAGAATTTTATGAATCTTTTTAAAGATATCAAAATGCTGTTTGGTTTATTATTATCCCCTTTTTACCTGCGGACCTTTCTTTTGCTGCGCATAATCCTTTTTTTTTCAACCCCATTTATACTTAAATGTATTAAGATTTAGCCGTCATATAAATAAAATATTTGACAAGAGAATCTTTATCATGCTGATAACAACCCTAGAGAATCCCTGCAATGGTGATTGTATCGGTGCGGGCAGTTAGTTATGTTGTCAAATCATTAATAATCACATAAAAGATTTTGAGGTATTTATTGGAGATGTGGAGGTAATGGTAATCACATTGGGAACCTGATGCCACTACCACCACCACCACCACTACCACAACTTAAGACACCACCAAAACCGTATTAGAGAACTAATGTACAAATGAATAATTTCCTAATATGATTATGAAGAATTATTGCTAATAGTGGTATAATATACCATTAGTGGTATATTATACCACATGAGAATTGTTCAAATATCTGATTTGCATATTGGGGGTCTATTCAAGCAAAATGCTTTTGATACGATGGTTGATGAGGTTAACAATGATTTAAAACCTGATGTGATCATTGTATCAGGAGACTTAACTGATGAGGGCATCATTTTTCAGTTCGAGCACGCAAGGAAAGAACTAGACAAGCTAAAGTGCGATAATATTATTGTATTTCCAGGTAACCATGACTTTCGCCATACCGGTTATCTTCTCTTTAAAAAATTCTTTCCAACGCCAAATTCAAACAACTCTAACATATATGAATTTAGCCAAGACAATAACAAAAGCAAAAAAGTGGTAGTGGCCACTGTTGGAACTGCCAGGCCAGATAGAGATGAAGGTGAAGTAGGACACAGGCAGAATTTGTGGCTGGATACAATTTTAAAGAAATACGATAGTGATGGCCACCATGCTAATAATGACGATAAACAAATAAAGAAAATTGTAGCAATGCATCACCATCTAATAGCCATACCAGACACTGGTTATACAAATGTCGTAGGTATCTCTAATGCTGGCGATGTTTTAAGAACATGCCTTGAAAATAATGTGGATCTAGTTATATGCGGTCATAAACATAGGCCATGGCTATGGGATTTAGGAACCATGAAAATTGCATATGCTGGAACAGTAAGCTCATGGAGATACAGGGGGGTATTTGAGGATACCTATAATATTATTGACATTCGAGAGGATAACAGGATTGATATAGACCTAAAGGTAGTAGGCGGAAAAAGAATACCATTATCGGAGATAGTCAATAGATACGAACCAGAAGACAGAATTACAAAAATATCTGATGTAACGTCACCACCATCCAACCAATAAAATTATTTTGGCAGCCAACTGTGTTATACTAAACCAATAAAGTTAGTAAGATGTTTATCACAATTAAAATGGTAGAGATGACTAAACGGGTCTGTAACCTTGATTTAACCTTTTTATCATTGAGGTATTTTCCTTAATGTAGTGTCATTTTTAAAAACGTCGATATTTACGCTTTTCGGATAAATCA
The DNA here is from genome assembly GCA_050591185.1 of Candidatus Nitrosocosmicus sp. Taxonomy (GTDB): domain Archaea; phylum Thermoproteota; class Nitrososphaeria; order Nitrososphaerales; family Nitrososphaeraceae; genus Nitrosocosmicus. The sequence continues at coordinate 7,950 of JBNJLU010000011.1, read as the reverse complement.
AAAGGTTGTATTGAAAAAAGAGTTAACAAAAATTATCAACAGGCTTAGAGAAATCAATAACACCGCTTTTATCATTTTGCATTTGTATAGTTGATTTTGATGTGTTTAAAGTTAGCATTTGCCATCATATTTCATCTGGGTCTTTGATATTTGCAAGTCCATGTAGGTGTGTTATTACTCTTTTCTGGTATTTGATTAAATGGTTTGACTAAAGTTTAATCTGTAAGGCAACATGAAATTGCTTTCGATTGAAGGAAGCCGTGCACATAAAGAAATAGCTGCACAATCATCCCAAAAAATATAAGCATTGTATAGTAGAAGTTGCAAGTTAGAGGAAATAACCAATTTCACCTTTATTGACTTCAATCAAGACTATTACAAAATTCAATATCTTCCTTACTCCGCATTAATTTATCCTTGACTTTTCACATAGCCTGCCTATATCACGCTAAAAGTTGAGATAGTTTTAACAATCACATTATTCAAATTAATTATTAACTCTTCCTAACATAATGCATATATCTCTTTTTTATTGCATTCTAATATGATCTTTTGCAAGTCAGGGATGGTTATTGCATTTACTATACTTACAATTGCAATTATATCCAATACCATTAACTACTCAATTGATGAGAAATATGTAGTATATGGCAAGCCATCCGAGGAAAGCCATGACAAAAAACGATCCGGGGAAGAAAAAAACCTAAACAAAACCCTTAAAGACCATGGCGAAGAGAAGATTGCAATAATAACCTTTGATGACGGGGAGAAAGGCCAAATAAAATACGCAAAACCAATATTGGATAAGCACAACTTTCCTGCTACATTTTTCATAGTATGTAACTTTGTTTCTGAGGGAAATGAGGAAGGGGATGCCACCCATATGAGTTGGAGTGAAATACTAATGTTGCAGGATGGCGGGCATGAAATAGGTCACACACAATGAATCACGATAATTTGGATGAAATGTCAAGTGAGCAAGCAGAAAAGGAGGTAGCGGACTCAAAGAAATGCCTTGAGAATAATGGCGTAAAGAATGTCCGAGCGTTTTCTTATCCATTTAATGGAGGGTATGAAAATGAAGCAGTTGTCAGCAATGTTGCAGAGCATTATGAGATAGCGAGAACTGCCACAGATCCATTAGCATTTTTAGATTCAGAACTAGAAAAATACACCATTATGGGCTGGAGCCATGACTCTGAAAGAGACGAATACCCTTCTGATGAAGACATGCTCAAGAAATTTGTCGAAGTTGTAGAGAGTCAAAGTGAGTATAATGCAAACGGGAAAATTAAGGCAATACCTGTGTTGGTGTATCACAATATAGGCCATGAAAGCAGCGAGTATACAACAAGCATTGATTTGTTTGAATCAGAAATGAATTACCTAAAGGAGAATGGTTTTAAGGTTATTGGCCTATCAGATTTGATATAGCCTTTTACCTTGTTGTTCATAAAACCTGATATCAGAACCATTATTATTACGGGTCGTTGGATAAAATTTAAAATTAAATCGGGTCCAAAATAATAGCCTTTATGAATTTTCAATGTGTTATTCGAACAATCAGTATTGAAACGGTTCCAGAGTATTATTTAAAAAAAATTAATATTAAATACAACTAAAAAAAAGAGATTGAAACTGATGTTTATATTGAACATTTTTTGGTATAGACACTTATCCACAGCAGCAAGAATTAGATTCTTTTCTTTCTCTATCCATTGTCATTTCTTTTACTATGGCACATTCTTCTTCTTTTTGATTTTTGTTCATCAGCCATAATAACAACAAACATATAGATAATTTTAGATGGATTTACAAATGTAAAGAATAATTTTTTTGCATAACATCTAAAATCCTATTCCTGATAAAAATTTATAAAAAATATCATATCCCAAATGAATTAAATGCGATAATCATCTCCAAGGTAATATCCTAAAAATTGGGTTGGAGTCATTGGATCACTAAACCTGTCAATATGATCTTATCCTTAAAATGTTATCCCTTTAGTTTGTTGATTCTATTTTTTATTAGACCAACTAATGAGAGATTCTTAAAAACCTATACTTTTTGGTTGACCGTATGATTTTTAATTAACTTGGCTTGGTTAGTTTGGTTATAATTTATGCAATTAACGTAATGGTTTTAATACGGTGTGAATCAAAAAACTCTGTATCAATGCTATGGACTTTTGAAAAGATTATTGAGCCGTTATGTTTTTAAAAAGGCAGAATAACAAGTATAAATAGTCTATCACATCTAAACTGATCTTTTATTTTGATTTCAACATTAAAGAAACATGGAGAAGTGCTCCAGGTTTAGTTTATCAGAATATGATTCTCAAAGGCTAGAATCATCTTTTCATTTATAACTCTTTTAAAATTTCACCTAAACATCATGAAAGTCACTTTTATAGCAGTTTTATCGCTAGTAATAGTTGGAGTTTTGGGCATTAACATACCTCAAGCAATCAATGGTCAAACCCCAGAAAAAGACCAAATTGTGATAGGGTTTATTCCCACTGAAAAAGCAGAGGAGCTAACCCCCAAAGCAGAAGATCTGGCAATATTTTTAGAAACCAAGTTTAACAACACTGTGGACGTTAATGTTTTGGTCACTAACGCATATGAACCGCTGATAGAGGGACTGAGATTTGGGCATGTTGATGCAGCTTTTATGGATACAGGGCCAGCATGGATAGCTCACAATAGAACTGGCGCAAATGTAGAACTTGCAGAAGTTGTAGATGGAAAGATATACTATCAAGCAGCTGTTTTCGCAAGATCTGATGACAACTCAACACAAAACCTAAACCAAACCATTGGGAAGAATGTCGCATTTACCAGCCTTACCGGATCATCTGGTTTTATAATTCCGGTTGGAACATTAATTGAAAGAGGCCTTATCGATGTGAATGGAAACGATTTTGTTGCAGTAACTCAAGCATTAGACAACGCATTTGAAAGCCACATAGCATCAGGTGGGTACAAAGAAGCGCTAACTCTCTTGCTTAATGGAAATGTAGATATAGCTTTTGGAGCAGATGATGCACCACAGCGATTCCTTACACCCGAACAACAAGGTCAAGTGAGAACAGTTGAGGAAATTGGAAAGGTTCCATCACACGTCTTTATTGTATCCAAGGATATGCCTGCCAACACAAAAGAAAAACTAATCGATGGCATGCTAGAGTTAAACTTTCCGGAAAACAATCACATTCTAATGAACATTTATGGAGCGGAAGCTTTGTTGCCAACTACCACTGAGGGCCATATCGGCGAGTTTGGTGACAAAATAGCCGCAGTATCGGGAATAGACAACCTATTATTTGAAGACATAGAATAGAAAACCCACCACCATTTTATTTCATCCGCCATTATTTTTCTTTGAAAGCAAAAGAATATAATATATATTGCACCAAGATTAGTACAACTTAACTGCCGTGAGCACATCAAACACCATAATTGACTTTCAGAATGTGTGGATGGCCTACAATAGGGCAGAATGTGTGCTAAAAGATTTATCGTTATCTATTCACAAAGGTGAAAACTACTTTATAATAGGCGCTTCAGGTTCTGGAAAATCCACCATCCTAAAACTCATGAATGGAACACTAAACCCATTTAAGGGGGTTGTTACCGTGTTGGGAGAAACACCCAACCTAAAAGACAAAAAGTTCAAGCAAAGAATGCGCAAGATTGGTTATATGCCACAAAATCTTGGACTTGTAAAGAACATCAGCGTACTTGAGAACGTATTGCTAGGCTCGTTGCCATGCATGAACATTTGGAGATCACTGCTAAAGATGTTCACGCATGATGATATTGAGAGTGCTAAACACGCTCTTGAGGTGGTTGGACTAGAAGGAAAAGAATCCAGAAAAGCCCATATGCTAAGTGGTGGTGAAAAGAGACGCGTAATCATAGCTAGGACACTGACACAAAAACCAGACATCATTTTGGCTGACGAAATTGTGTCGGAATTGGATCATACCACTGCAGAAGAGATAATGACACTGATGATAAACACCAGAAAAAGATTGGGAATGACCACTGTTATGGTCCATCACGATATTGGAATAACCATGGAATACGCAGATAGGGTAATGGTGATGAGAAAGGGCGAGAAAATAGCCGAATACAATGTTGATGAAACAAGTGAAATAAAGTTATTGGAAACCTTGAAAAATTGAATTCCAAAGACAATCTGATATTCGCCATAGTCATTGCATTTCTTGTCTTTAGCTCCTATAACCTTGGCATAAACCCCAAAGAGTTTGTCGAAGGATTACCGAATGTTTTAGTCATAATTAAAGAAATGTCTCAATTAGATATCTCTCTATTGAGCATTGCGTTTTTATCCATGGCTGAAACCATACAAATGGCTTTTATAGGGACAATAATTGGTTTTGGAATCTCAATGCCATTAAGCATGCTGGCAGCAAGAAATGTCGTAAAGAACAAGTATGTCTATGGGTTTATAAGGTCAATTCTGGCAGGAATCAGAATTTTCCCATCAATATTATGGGCAATATTTTTTGTTATCATGGTTGGCTTGGGGCCATTTGCCGGGATACTAGCGATAATAATGTACACAATAGGTTTTGTAACCAAATTGCAGTATGAGGCAATAGAGTCAATAGAATCTGACGCCATGGAAGCCATAAGCGCTATGGGCACATCCAAGTTACAGATAATAAGGTTTGTGGTGATCCCACAGGCTGCACCCCATCTTATTAGTCAATTGCTTTATATGTTTGACTATAATGTCAGACAAAGCAGCATTTTGGGAGTAGTTGGTGCCGGTGGCATAGGGTTTTACATTATCAACTACATAAGATTTCTAGATTACGGAAAAGCCGCTGTATTTATGTTGGTAGTTTTTGCCGTAGCATTGGCAATAGACTATATCAGTGTCAAGATTAGAGACAAATACCTAATAAAACTGGATAGGGGAATATCCAACAAATAGTGTTTTACTACTCTGTATTATTTTACGAAAACCAAATTAAAAATCAATAATGGTATATTTATATATCCATCTATTTTACGCAAAATTAATAATTTTGTTGTATATGACAAACCATCTGTGTTGATTCATTTATTGATTGGAAAGCCTAATTTGAATGAATATCTATAAAGGCATCTAAACCTCTTTGTAATGCTGCATTTGATTTAGTATGTTGTTATAAAAATAGAAAATCAAGATCAGATTTATATTTTCGTTAGTCCAACCTAACTATGTCTATGAATATGCGCCATAGACTAAAATAAACCAAGCAAGCGCTCTACAACTACAACACTGCACCCCAAATCCTTTGATTGTCATATACACTGGACACATTTGTAAACTGGATCTAGTACCACGGTAGTAAAGGAGTGAATAACCAATAAATATAGCACTGGCATTTACAATATTCACTCCTTTATTTTTAATTTTATATCGTATTGTTAATGTTTTTTGCAAAAGGTTAATGTGTGATAATCACTACTTCACCGATGCACTGCCTTGTCTGCTTTATTAAACGATAAATAGCCTTTTTGTTAATTGTAGAAATTCTCTCGAAAATTTTTCAATTAAGGCCTTGATGAACTCGGATGTAGTTATATGGTATGTCTGATACCCACTTCAATACCGTGGTATAAACCTTCTTTAAACCCTAGTGGTCTTCTCTATATTTTTGTTATTTTTATAGTTTTTATGGCTCTGTTCACTTAAGGACATAAAGTTCATTGTTACGATAGTCTACAAAAAGCCGTAGCCAATTCTTTACATGAGTTAGTCTACAATTCTTCAACCTAATGGACAGTAGTCATCGAAACCTTCTGTCCTGTCCTTGATGTACTGCATTGTCCTCTCAATAATGCTTTTCTCCAAAGGAGAGTGTATATGGTGTTTTATTCTGAAACCTGCATGCTTGTGGATACCATGTTCCCCGTCTGGTGATACTGGATGTTTTCCATGTGTCTTTACCAAACCTACGATAAACCTTTTAGCAACAAACATGTTTCTCTCTTTAGATGTGCTTAGTGCGAGAATTTCCCTGTTTTTAGACTCTATCACCATCCACAACCAAATATATTCAGAACCGACCTTGATCAACGTCTCATCAATAACGTGTTCTGAAATCCTTCTCTTCGTTGATGTAACTCTCTGAGGTCGATACTTTTGAATCCAGTTCCAGATCGCCTTTTGGACTTGAAGAAGAAAGTGGATTTGTATCGAGACCACATATGGAACCTTCATTCAAAGATAGTACAGATTGAGAAGGAATTAGAGGAAAAGAAAGAGGTAAATACATTCTACAAATTTTATATGTAGGGTTCGTAGCATATGTTTTAAATTATTTAAAATTATGCGGAATCATAAAAAAGGTAAAGTGATTCTTTTTCTTTATTGCGGGAACTTAATTACACTCAAGGCCAATCTTTAGATTATCTACATTCTGCTTCATTTTATCCATGTATCCTATTCCTTTATTTTGTTCTTCTTCTGTGATACCCTCTATTGGACTTAGAGTAAGCACCTTTCCTCCAGGAATCTCTTGCGCAATTACTTGAGCGGACCGTGGATCTATCAAATCTTCTGCATATATCGTACTAATCCCTAATTGTTGAGCAAGTTGAATTATTTGCGGAATTCTTTGAGGAAGTACTTCTCCTTCTGGAGCCAATGTTTCTGAAATTGAATGTGGCGTTAGGCCATACCTGTCAGCAAAATATGAGAATGCGTTATGGAAAGCAATAAAATCCTTCTTCTGGCAAGATGAAAATGCTTGTTTAATATACCCATCCAAAGTGTCTAGTTCTGAAGTCAAGTTCTGTGCATTTTGTTTATAGTAATTAGCATTAGCAGAGTCTACTTTTATTAAATCATCCCTTATAACCTTTATTTCCTCTTTAACAAGGATTGGGTCAAGCCAAATATGTGGATCTATTGTTCCTCCATCCTCCGTAAGATTTAGCGTTTCCGCAAGATCTAATTTATTTTCATTGTTAATCCTATCTGGCCATTGTCCCTCAAAACCTCCGCCATTGTAAACTATAAGATCAGCATTTTCTGCATTCTGGATATGTTGAACGGTCGGCTCAAAATCATGTGGCTCAATACCAACCGGGATCAAACTCTCTGCTTCTACCCTGTCTTTTCCAATTTCTTTTACAAATTCATAGATTGGATAAAAGGAGGCCACAACCTTCACCTTGCTATCTGGTTGTCCAGATGGAATGTAAGGCGATGTTAACGAATTATTGCTTGATAAAGGTTTTATCTTTGGTTCGGAGACATTGTCTGATTTCTCGTTATTTGCAGTGGAATTAACTGTTGCAAACACGTCAAAGGATGTTAGAGAGAGCAGCATTGCAAAAAACATTCCTATTAAAATGGTATTGTTATTAAATGATTTCATTAAAATAACATAATAGTTATTAACTATTTATACTTATGTTAATAACTATTATGTTAGTTCGTGTAATATAATTAATAAGTTCTGTAAAATCCACAAATAAATGGTTTATGTCATGGTTGAAAAATAATAAAGATATGTATATAATAATTTTAAGATTTATAGGAAATGTAAATAAAAAACCATGTTGCCCATATTGTCATTTTTCCTCATCATTCAAATCTTGCTTGACCGCCACTCCGATCTAATACTGTAGCTGTTGCCCATGAATTATTCAAATGTCTGAATCAGAGCATATTGTAATTTGTGATACTTGTAATGAAAGATAAGTGCTCTATGGTCGTTTTGTCTTTATAATTATGATTTTAGTTTACCCAATCTATCCAAAAAATTTCTAATTTACAATAACAATACTCTGAAATAATATTTTTATCAATAAGTGTCTTGTCTCTGCTTTGTTGCCTAATTCATTATCCTAACGCAACATCTTATTCTGTTGATCTATATTCTTCTAAACAGGTTATACAATGATACCTTTATCATCATCT
>JBNJLU010000010.1:0-12084 GCA_050591185.1 Candidatus Nitrosocosmicus sp. | reverse complement strand
CACCAGCTCAACTACAGCAGAATGCAATGATTCAGAGGAGTACACTGGAGCAGTGCAGCCCTCAATGTAATGGACCTCTGCGCCCTCATCTGCAATAATCAATGTTCTTTCAAACTGACCAATATTCTCTGCGTTTATTCTAAAATACGCCTGTAAGGGTAGTTCAACTTTTACGTTAGGTGGAATATAGATAAAAGAACCACCAGACCAAACTGCGCTATTTAAGGCAGCAAATTTATTATCCTCAGGAGGAATGATTTTTCCAAAGTGTTTCCTAAGTAGATCTGGAAATTTTTTGACGGCAGTATCAGTATCGATAAAAATTACGCCTTGTTTTTCCAACTCCTCGTTTAAGTGATGGTAAACAGTTTCGGATTCATACTGTGCGCCAACACCAGCCAAGAATTTGCGTTCAGCCTCAGGAATACCTAGTTTTTCAAATGTATTCCTTACAGAATCAGGTACATCATCCCAGCTCTGACTCTGTTTGCCAGCGGCCTTGGCATAATAATATATATTTTGAAAATCAATATGGTCGAGATCCCCACCCCAGTTTGGCATCGGTTTACTCATGAAAACTTCATAAGATCTCAACCTAAAGTCAAGCATCCAATCAGGCTCCCCTTTCATTTTGCTTATTTCTTCAACGGTGCCTCTTGAAAGCCCCTTTTTACTTAAATAGGCATAAACTTCAGTAGAATCTTTGAAATCATACTTACTGTAATCCATATCCAATTCTTTAGTAGCCATACTCTCATAACGATGTTATAGATTATAAATATTTTCATATTGAAATTAGTCTACCCTAACCAAAAGAAATGGTTTTGGAAACATGTTTTAAAAGGTAATCAATATATTCCGAGAGAAAAAATTTCAAATATGAATATCGAAGGTAAAGTGATAATATGTGATTCAATAGATGAAAGAGGAATAACCAGTTTGAAGAATGCGGGTTTGGTTGTAGATTATGAACCAGAGATTTCGGCTCAACAATTATTATCAAATGTTGGTAGTTACGATGTCATTATTGTAAGAAGCAGAACCAAGATAACCAAAGAAGTCATCCAAAACGCCACAAAAGCAAAAATAATAGCTAGGGTGGGAGTAGGGCTCGATAACATCGATACAGAGGAGGCAAAAAAACACAATATTGAAGTAATTAATGCAGGGGAAGCCTCAATCACCGCTGTTTCCGAATTAGTTTTAGGTTTAATGTTTTCTTTGTGTAGGAGCATACCTTTTGCTAATTATGAAACTAAAAAGGGCAACTGGGTTAAGAAAAACCTTATTGGCAATGAGTTAAAAGGAAAATATTTGGGAATAATTGGGTTAGGTAAAATAGGAAGAAACGTTGCAAGATTGGCAAGGGGGCTAAGAATGAACCTGATAGGATATGACGTAGTACCAATTGACAAAAGTTTTATCCAGGAGGTGTCACTGATTACAACCGACTTAAAAACCCTGTTGCAAAGCTCAGATTTCATAACGTGCCATGTTCCGCTAACAGAACAAACAAAATACATAATAAACAAAGAATCAATTTCAAATATGAAAAACACTGCGTTTTTAATCAATACGTCAAGGGGAGAGGTTATTGAAGAATCCGCATTGATAGAAGCACTAAAAAACAACAGAATTGCCGGTGCGGCATTGGATGTTTTTGAAACAGAGCCCCCATCCAATGAGGAGCTACTTAATCTTCCAAATTTAATATGTACGCCACACATAGGTGCTCAAACCAAAGAGGGTCAAGAATTGGCTTCATTGGTGATAGCAGAAAAAATAATACAGAATTCAATTGGAGGAGGCGCTAACAAAACCTCAAACTAATGCTTTTGGATACAGTTAATTTGCTTTTAAATTTCAACCAAAACAAAATAAAAAGGATAATTACCATATATACATATATGTATATATCCGCATAACATTCTGCCGCAGCAGTTAAAACAGGCAAATCATCATTATCACCATTTCAGCGGTGTTTTTGTTGTAAGGGAATAGACAAATAACAACAACAAACCACAATGCTATTTTAGCGATATATCCATTATTTTTGTTTTTGAATTCAGGCCCCGAATTATAGTGACACTATCTTGTTTTACTTTGAAATAGTTTGAAATTTTTTTTACTATTTCCTTATTGGCTTTGCCCTTAACAGGAGCAGAACATACTGAAATCTCAATTTCATTATTTATGCCATCCAAAACAAATCTATCAGAAGTGTCAAATTTTACCTTAACAGTATAAATCAAACAGTACAGTAAAATTTATTTTGCTATTTAAAAGGATATGTCTTATATTAGCATCTTGGAATTTACGGCTAAAGAAATCCTATTGAGTTGGGGCGACATTGATGAATTGGTAGAAAACACATGCCTTAAAATCAAGGCAAAACTGGAGAATGTTTTGGAAGAGTATGAAATAATAGCCATTACAAATGGTGGCATCATACCTGCGACGATGATGTCATATAATTTAGGCATCAAAAACATTAACCTATTCCCAATGATTGATAAAAAAGTTGTCCATAGCAAAATACCCCAATTTGATACCGGTAAAAAGTACCTTTTAATAGACGAAATATACGACACAGGCAAAACAATTGGCAAAACATCCATTTGCCTTGGGCACATCAACCACCTAAACGTTTTTCTGATAGAGAGGCACAAAACAGCAAGTTCCGCTGATCACATTATCGGGAAAACACTTGAAGATTCAAGATGGGTGGTATTTCCGTGGGAAAAACCAAAAAAACAGATTGATAACTAGAAACTCTACTTTAGGTTATCCAACAAGTCTTTCTTGAAGGTTTTTCTGGCCTTGTTTAAATAAACATAAAACAAAGACAGTGAAAAGCTGGCTATACCACCAATGATGAAGAAGACATTTAGTGTGACAAGTGACAAAATTGACATAACAAAAGTAATCGAAATAAAAATTAAAGACAGCTTCTTTAATTTGTTCATATAAAATTATTAGAAATGATAATATAAATAGATCTCTATTAAAACAAGTTAATCACATCTCTTTGATCTTAAACCTTCAACATAGATTTTGCTTTGCAAACAACCGAAAGCCATCAGGCAAAAACAACAACCTCTGGCAAATAAATAAAATCAACTATACGGTTGTTGTAAGATACAGAGACACGATTTTGCCTAAAGCCCTTTTAATTACAGCATTTACTCATTTTTATGCTAACTGTAGGGTATGCCATATTGGTTGCTTTGTTGTTCCTTTTGTTCCTGTAATCGCATAGCATACTCTCTAGCCATATTAAGTGCCATTGGTTTCATTGTTTCACAGAACAACTTACATAGCGAGTCATATGTTGATTCAGTTAATGTGATATAGGACTGGTTATAGTTAATTACAAAACTATACCATTGGTCCACCATCATTTTAAAATAATCACTTAGTGGGTTTGGGTAACTGTTCTTTGAAGATATATTACTCATATGAACAATCGAGACAACTTGAATAAATAGAGTGTGTTTTTTATTTCCTCAAAATATCCAAAATATACATAATAACAGAATATATAATGCATTAAACATCAAAAATACTTTTCTCGAATGTCCATGGAAAAACAATATGACTGAACCATAATTTGATTTTGCGGCTAAATTGATTGTTTATCCGGGGGACAAAGAAGAATACTTTACCTTCATTACTTCTGAAGTCTATGACGCATTAAAAGACTGGATGAAATACAGGCAGGATTCAGGGGAATTAATTGATGAAAATAGTTGGGTTATGCGAGATTTATGGGATACTAGAGTAGCCCAGGGAAGAGGCTTTGTTACAAAACCAAAAAAACTAGCTCCGTCTGGCATTAAAAGATTAATTGAAAGAGCTATTTGGGCTCAGGGATTACGACAACAATTGAAAAGTGGAAAGAAAAGACATTCATTTCAAGCTATCCATTGTTTTAGGAAATGGTTTAAGACGCGATGTGAAATAGCTGGTATGAAACCTATAAACATAGAGAAACTATTGTCCCATAGCATTGGCATCAGTAACTCCTACTACAGACCTACAGATACTGAACTTTTAGAAGATTACTTGAAAGCAGTTGATAGTCTTACTCTCAACAAAACTAACAATAATAAGCATCTGAAAAAAGAAATCGACGATCTGCGTGAAAAAAATGAGAACAACGAACATACAATTAAATACAAACTACAGGAGAAGGATGATGCTCTGATTACTCTATCAGATCAGGTTATGAGACTTATGGAAGAGATGCAACAGCTAAAGGTGTCCAAAAATATGACACGACAAAATCTTGCATGTCATCCTTACGATGGCCTAATATCAGTATTGCTATCAATATTTTTTAAAGCCCTTAGAAATATTTCATCCTTTGACAAAAGTGTATAGTCTTGGTGAGTAGGATTTACTTGGATTCTTAGATTTGTTAAGAAACTGGTTGTATGGTACTTACACTTGTCCACAAGATATTCTAAAAAAAAGTCAATTTTTCTTTTATCTGTCTTTATATCAACACTTAAAAATAATTCATGGCCTGTGACGATAAAGCCATGTATTAATCTACCATTTTCCCATAAATTAGCTTTATGATCTTTTTCGTTAATGTGTAAACTAATGGATTTTTTGGTATCAGACGGGTCAACTATATTAATTACATTGTTTTTATAATTGGGTTCGATTCTGGCACGATTAACCCGATCCCAATTAAAAGTTGTTCTTAGATAGTTACGTAGTTCATCTTTATAGAATGGTAGTGCATCAGAAGAAAAAGCAGAATTTCGTGGCCAGACAAATAGATGGTCTAACACATATCCGTCTTCATCGGTAGAATAAACCAATGAATCCAGAGATTTAGATTCAATTGAATCAAGTATAGTTCTGCAAATCCCTTTGATGTATTCATAGACTATAGAAAAGACCATATCGTCTTTAACCCTCATAGGGTATTTTGGTTGATATATGGATTTAGAAAAATCGTAAACAGGATGCTTGAACCATAATATTTCAATAGGGGCATAACTAATTCCTTGTGGAATATGTCCAAATTATTCAATATGACATAAAATACTCCATTCAAGGACAACCAATAGGGAATTCTATCATTTTGGTTTTTTAAATTACTTCAATTATACAGATTTGAAAACAACTAATTTTACAAACCCATGTAAATATCCTCAAGATTCCACCTAACCCGTTATTCATATGTTTATACATTAGTCTATCTTTATAGTTAAATCTGTAATAGCCTGCATGACGAATTCAACCATTACCGCCGTAGCATGCATCAGAATCCTATGAGCCAATGAGGAGTGGCAAGGCTCGGTTTCGGGCTATCACTACAACAGAAAATTAATCCACATCTAATGTAAAAGATATTTTGCAAGTCTGCTCATTTTATTTATTTTCATAGCTTGGCCATATCATAGACCTTTAAGATGGTCTCGGCCAAAAACCCTGTTCGCCTCATAACTATATGCCCAGAATGGCTATGACTAATACCAATAATCTTTCATCTTCAAAGTTTTTCTGTGACACAAAACATGTGTATTTAGAACAGGTTATTAAATGCCCGAACCCCTATACCTCAAGGAACCTAATCCCACCGAACCCGCTTAGAAATACACACTAATATAGTAGATTTGGACTACAAGAATATATCCAGATGCAAGTTTCTGAACCGTCTCCCTACCAAAATTTTGTTTATGCATTAAAGTCCAAGGATGTCAAAAGGCAATATCCTGTAATGCTTACACGGTTTTTAAATTTTATAAATGAAGAGGGTGAACCGTTAGAAGAAAAATGCTTATCTTTATACAGATTTGCAATTCAAATCGAAAACCATAAAAGCCTTGAATATCGACTAATGCGTTATATTGGTTTCCAAGAAGAGAGGATTAAAAGAAGGGAGATTAGTTCAGGAACCCTCCGTAACTATGTAAAGGCAATAAAGCTTTTTTTCACAATGAATGACATTCTTGTAAATTGGGATAAAATAAAAATGGGAATGCCTACTATCAACCAAACTTCTAATGATCGGATTCCTGAAATTGTGGAGATAAGTAAATTACTTGATTATAACGACATAAGAATAAAGCCCATAGTCTTAACAATATTATAAAGTTTCCTAAAAACAATGTTCTAGAACATATTTTGGAATTACTGCAACAACTCCTTGTCATAAAGCTGTTTAGGAGCGATTACGCAAGAGATATTGTTATGTGTATTTATTCAGAATCGAGATTAAAATTAAACTTTATTTGTTACTATCTATTATTGTGTATTTGTATCCCCTTTCTGTCAGAAAAAGCTGTCTTTTAGATGCATATTCTTGATCTACCGTATCCTTTGAAACAAGCGTGTAAAAGTATGCATGTTTATTTGATCTTTTAGGTCTCAATATCCTTCCAAGCCGTTGGGCTTCTTCCTGCCTTGAACCAAAAGTACCGGAGACTTGTATGGCAACATTTGCATCTGGCAAATCTATTGCGTAATTTGCTACCTTAGAGACGACCAAAAGTTTAATTTCACCATTTCTAAACAAGGAATAAAGTCTTTCCCTCTCAGAATTATGGGTTTTTCCAGTAATAATGGGTGCATTCATGAATGTAGATATTTGTGTCAGCTGATCTATGTAATCGCCTATCACGAGGATACTATCTTCTTCATGTTCTAGGATTAGCTGTTTGACAACCTGTATCTTTCTTGGATTCTCTGCTGCTGTACGATATTTTACTCTCAAAGGAGAAGTAGCGTATTTCATCCTGTGATCATAATCCATTCCTATTCTAATCTCGTAGCATGCAGCTTCAGCAATCCATCCCTGCCTTTCAAGATCTTTCCAAGGCGAGTCAAACTTCTTTGGGCCTATCAAAGAGAAAACATCGTCTTCCATGTTATCCTCTCTTACAAGAGTGGCTGTCAAGCCCAGTCGTCGTTTGGCTTGAATATCGGCTGTTATCCTGAATACAGGTGCAGGAAGCAAATGAACTTCATCGTATATTATCAAACCCCAATTCTTTGCTTTGAATATTTCCAAGTGCGGGTAGATCTTTTGTTCATGAGATTCATAATCTTTATCACAGTATTTGTTACTATCATTATCATTCTCGATAATATCTAATTTATCATTTACAATTTTGCTACTGTTATCTCTATCGTTATTTCTTTCAACTATAGGTGAAGTTCCTTTATCTCTTTTTTTATCCATGGTCTTAGTACTGCTGTATGTAAGACATTGATATGTGGTTACAGTTATTGGTCTCAATTCTTTCAAATCTCCTGTGTATTCGCCTATCATTTTCCTGTCTATGAATGATTTTTCTACAAGTTCTCTTATCCACTGTCTTACGCCTACAGTGCTGCTACCAATGATAAGTGTTTCTTGACAAATTTTTGATATTATGTCAATTCCCACGATAGTTTTGCCAGCTCCACATGGCATGACAACCACGCCGCTTCCTCCTCTTTCAGAGCCGGAGACATAAAATGCTTCTGAAGCATCATCTTGATAACGCCTAAGACAGAATTTCTCATTAGTAGAGGCGATCTTGTCTCTAATCTTTATGGGGAGAGGATCTCCTGGAACATATCCTACTAGATCTTCAACAGGATAGCCTATTTTTATTAGAGCATTTTTTATCATTCCTCTGTATCTAGCATCAATTAGAAGATTTTTTGAATTAATCTTATATAGCACGTATTTGTTAATGCTCGTGGTGTTGTAAATTTCTGTTATCAATACATCATCGAATGAACCTAGTATAAGCAAATTTACATTTGAATAATGAGAATTTATCAAATATGAAGAATTTTTAATATTAATTGATTGGATATTATCTCTCTTCTCATCTGTTATCTTTTCGAGCTTAAGCTTCCCATACCTTGAGAACCAGTCCTGTATATCGGTTACTATATTCTGAGGAATCGGGTACTTGCTGAATGTTACAAGAACCTCCAAGATTTTTTGACTTTTTAATCCAGATGCTGCAGCATTCCATATTGCAAGAGGGGTTATCTTATAGGTATGTATGTGCTCCGGGGATTTTACAAGTTCAGCAAACCTTGAAAGCCAATCTCTACATTCGGAATAGGAATCACTTTCAACTTCAAGTAGGATTGTACCGTCGCCTTGTATAATCATTGGTTTTGAGGACATCGCATCTGTCATTATATAATTATTTTCTCAAGTTTAAGTTGTTTTGGTTATTTATTAACAGTAGCATAAAGATATGATAATTATTTGACGAAAATCCTATGTCTGTCCTACAACTACTGATAGTGAATATACAAGATAACCACTTGTGAAAGTAATTTATATTATTTTATAAAACTTAACCACTCGTATATATATATAAAGATAACATTTTGTTTCTAGTATTGTTTTATGTTCTTTTTTAGTATGTCTATGTCTTGATAAAATATCCTAACTTATCGCATCTTGATAAAATATTGGATCTACTACCCGGTTTTATTTCTATAGTGACCTTTCCTATTTTGGACACAATCTGCTTTCTAATAATAGGATCATTTATCAGACTCTCCGCGATAAACTCGTCTTTGCAGTCCAATATTTCAATTGTTCTCATATCTATCTCTCCATATCTTTCCCCCCAGACCTTTAATTCGTGTTTAACATTCTCTGGAATATCTGACGGATAAGCAGCGTCGGTAAGTAAAGAAGTTATCTTTTGCCAAGTATAGTTTCCTGTTCTAAAAGATCTAACAACGCTTGTCCTAGTTAGTCTAAAGATTTGTACTGGATCGACATTAGGATCAGATTTACTTTGTAAGATACAGAACTCCCTCAGATGGAATGCAAGAGCCCGACCTTCTGGTGATTGTGACTGCAAAATGACTTCAAAGTTTGATGTCACAATAATTAGATTATTACTATTACTTCTGACCTGTCCTGAAGAATTTGACTGGGTGTTAATAAAAATAGATGAGTGTGCCCATCTTCCAAGCGTCACCATCTCTTTCTTTGGATTGTTTGTTTCCAAGATTCCCAAAAGACATAATGGAAATACGAGTATTGTAGAAAGAAACTCATTCAAGATTTCATTGTCGCTTAGTATACCATTTGGTCCGTATACATTTAAGCCGTATTCATTGGTGAAAAGTTTTCCTCCTGATTCGATCTCACATTTATCCAATAATGAGGATAAAAAATACCAAACACCAGGTTTCACCTCGTTCTTTATTTGTTTATAAAGTAATTGTCTTGCTGCAATCTCGTCAGATTTCAATCTTCGTATACCTGGATCAAAATCAAATACTTTGGATTTGAACAAAAAAGGGGATCTACTGTTCTTTCCTTGTGCCCACCATTCTAGAAAAGTTTCATTAAGCACTCTATTTGATGAGAGGATCTTACTTACATTGGATGATATAACTTCTATTCTTTCTGCATTTCCTTCTCTACCACTAGATCTTTTTACTAGTCTTTTGTCGTATGCAAAGGCCATAAACATCTCATTAAAATCCTTCCAATCAAAATAATCTGCACCGTTAATCTTTTTATACGCCTGAGATTTAGCCACATGTTGTTTGAATATTGGTAGGAAGATACTCTTGGGAACGAGACCTAACTTTGGAGTGGGTTTTGGGGGTTTTAAAGATATATCATCAAGCAGCACTTGAATTATATCCACAAGTTGTGGTGCTTGAAGGGCTGAGGGCTCATCTGTATTTTTATCATAATTTAGCGGAATAATTTCTACTTTAGACGACCTTGTCTTAAAACATGCTCTCGCCTCTTTTGGTATTAAAAAGTAATATTGTGCTTCTTTTTTAGATTCTTTCTTGATATTTGGATTACTGGTGGAAAGCGGCATAGTAAACCCAAATAGGCGTAACAAGGTTTTTTCTTTTCCGTGGTCGTAGGAGTGCAGAAGAGATGAATTATTTACCCCGTAATAATCCTCATCATCCTCTTCTTCGTAATCCTCAGAAATGTCTTGAAAATTGATATTTTTTCCGTTATTCCATCCATCTTGTTGTGATGGTTGCTCATTCAATGAATCCAATGGTTTTTTCCACATTCTAGATTCAATTTTCATTCTGGTATTGACTTCCCATATTGGCATGTAACCACCGGCAGAAACAACAATTTCACATGCTAAACGATCCTTAGAGTTTAACTTATTGACAAGTATGGACAAAACTTTTGGAATTTCAACAGATAGGAAACTTGCCAAATCCTCCTTTGCAAGATGGACTTGTTTATTGTGTAGACCTGCAATCTTTGCTAGAGAAAGTAAGTCGGCCTTACTTTCGTAATTTAAAAAATATCTATAGTCTAAATTTTCTGGATCAACCATGGTACCAAAGTTGTCTTGAAACAATCGTTTATTGGTTTGAGACATGATGCGCTTTTTCCAACTAACTGAATTTAGCTAATTAAATGCCATTGCAAATGATTGCCCATATAATTCTTGAGTAATTAGTACCTATTAAAAATTACTAAAAATTTAATACACATCAAATCAAACATAATACGCAAATGAAGATATAAATTTTATAAATATCTCGGTAATTGACTTTGCATTAATTGATAATTATTCCCATCAAATCAAAGATGGGCTCTGTTAACTTACTGCGATATTTCCCTATTGTGTCAATATGCAAATAGATTCAACCAGTTTTGCACATGCTTTAGTTTACAGTTCTTTATTCTACAGGGAAAATAATCGTCAAATCCTTCAGTTCTGTCCTTGATGTACTGCATCGTTCTCTCAATCAGGCTTTTCTCCAAAGAGGAACGGATATAGTGATCTATGTTCAAGAATCTGCAGGCTTGTAGAGGATACCACGTACCTTCACCTGTTGAAACAGGATGCTTTCCATACTTATTTGTCAATGACAGAATAAATCTTTCTGCAATGAGCATGGTTCTTTCTTTTGATATAGTTACTGCGAGGATGTGCTTGTTTTCAGGCTCTATTGCAACCCAAATCCACATATATGTAGGGCCAATCTTAACAAGTGTTTCATCGATTATAAATTTAGATATTCTTTTCCTCTTTCTAGCAATTTCCTTGGGTTTGTATCTTTGAATCCACTTCCAGATTGCAACATGACTTCTTTTGACAAATTGAGATAGTGCTTTAAATGTCTTCCTATATGATAAACCTAGAAAGTACAAGTACAGATCATAGCCAATGTACTTTGAAGGTGTTCTATTTCTTTTAGTGTGCATAACAAAAAGAGATAGGGCATCTTTAGCTATAGGATTTTCTTTAAGTTAACAGAGCCTATTTTAAAGTGGTTAATAATAAAGCATTTGATTAATTTAAGCAACCTGCTACACCAAATAAATCAATATGTTCTGTCAATAAAAGACATTAAAAACCGTTTGATACCAGTGTTTATATAGTATGCTAACCAATAGATGGTATGTCAAATAAAATAGAAACTCAAAAAAGTTATTCACATAATACCAATAACCAAAATAACAACAACAACAACAACAATAATGATTTCAATGAATCAGTAAACAGGTCATTTGATGAAACAAAGGACAACATCAACAGATCAATAGATGAGTCAAGAAACCAAATCCCACGTTATAATGAAATTGTTAACAGTTATCAACAACAATCACTTCAAACAGCCAAAGAGATCTCAGAGGAATACATCGAGTCCCAAAAAGCAGTGATTAACTCACTACAATCTGCATGGAGACCATACAGTGAAAGCTATACTAGATTGGTCACAAGCTTTGCATCCCCAGACTCCATCACAAAGGCATACACCAAATGTGTCAGCAACTTTGCAGACAATGCAGTTTCAGCAATAAGACTGACAAACAACATGATCTTCTCAAACCTTGACTCCATGAAGTCAACATTACAACAAGCAAAAGACAACTCAAGACATATTTCCAACCTAAACGTAAACACAGCAAAAACCTTTGAGCAAAACTCAAGACGCATATCAGAATCAGTTTCAGAAGCTAACTCAAACAACAGCAACAACAACAACAACCAAAATAACAACAGCAACACTGCTGGCGTTAACACTACAACATACTCAAACACAACAACAGCAAAAAAACAATAAAGAACAACACACAGTAGCTAAGCATCTTTT